>DMAT01000448.1 GCA_003451635.1 Syntrophus sp. (in: bacteria)
TGGACGGTTGGTGGACGGATGCGGGAACATTTGATTCCCTTTTGGCTGCCGGAAACATGGTCCGGCAAACAGGGGCCAATAAGGTAGTATAAGGGGGCAGTCCCCTCAATAATGACTTTGGGAGTTTATTCCGATGGTGCTTTGGTGGGCAATCGTGCTGTTTATTCTGGGGGCTGTCGTGGGGAGCTTTCTCAACTACTGTATTCACCGCCTTCCCCGGGAGGAATCGATTGTTTCCCCATCGTCCCGTTGCCCCCATTGCCGCCACGCCATCGCCTGGTATGATAATGTTCCACTCTTCAGTTATATTTTTTTAAGAGGACGTTGCCGGAGCTGCCACGAGGCCATCGGCGGTCGTTATTTCGTTATCGAGGCCCTGACTGCCGNNCACCTATTGGAAATTCGGAATATCTCTCGCTTTTCTTGCCGCTTTTTTGTTTGTGGCGACGTTGATTGTGATCACCTTCATAGATATTGAACACCAGATCATTCCCCATGAGATCGTCCTCCCCGGAATTCCCCTCTTTCTCCTTGCCGCGGTATTTATTATGGGGATTCCCTTATTTGATGCCTTCTTAGGGATCATGATCGGGATCGCTTCCCTTTATCTTGTCGCCGTCTATTATGAACAAATAACAGGGACGGAAGGCATGGGAGGCGGCGATGTAAACCTCCTGGGGATGTTAGGGGCCTTTCTGGGGTGGCAATCTCTCCTCTTTGTCCTGATGACGGGAGCCTTAAGTGGAGCCGCCGTTGGGATCTTCATGATGGTAAAAAGCGGCAAAACAATGAAATATGCCGTGCCGTTTGGTCCCTTTCTATCCTTGGGGGCGGTTGTTTACCTGTTCTGGGGCAAGGCACTTGTTACCTTTTTCTCCTGAAAAGTACGGCCATCGTCAAAAAATCATCAAAAATCTTGACTTCCATCATACGGTAAATATATGGTGTCGGACCGTAAAATGACAATGACAGGAGAGGAAGAATCGGTATTTTTAGTCCGGATTCAAGTAGATCCGGGCAGGGAAAAGTTGGCTTCCCGCCAACTTTTTTTGCGACTGGCCGGATGACACATAAATGAAAAATCGTATCATAGGTATTATTGAAGCAGCTCTCGGCAGAGTATCAGCGAACGGTCAAATGGGCGACGTCGCCATCCCCGCGATCGAATTGGAAACGACCAGAGACCCGGTTCATGGCGACTATGCCACGAACATAGCCATGATCCTTTCATCAAGACTCAAAACTAATCCCCGTCAAATTGCGAAGATGATCTGTGATCAACTCCCTGAAGACGGGGACATCATCGCAAAAGTTGAAATTGCCGGACCAGGGTTCATAAACTTTTTCATCCGGGAAGAGGTCTGGCACGCGGCCCTGGAGAAGGTGGACAGGGAAGGCGTTCACTATGGATACTCGGACACCGGCAAGGGGCAGCGGGTGCAAGTGGAATTCGTCAGCGCCAATCCCACGGGTCCGTTGCATATTGGTCATGCCCGGGGCGCCGTGGTGGGGGATGTGCTGGCCAATATCCTCCTGGCTACCGGATACCAGGTCAGCAGAGAGTATTACATCAACGACGCCGGCAACCAGATGTTCAATCTCGGACGATCCGTCCTTTACCGCTACTACGAGATCCTTGGCCGGGAGATTGTCTTTCCCGAGTCTTGCTATCAGGGTGATTATATAAGAGATATTGCACGGGAAATAATCGAAAAAGAAGAAGGTATTTATCTGGAGAGGTTGGAAGAAGAGGTAATTCCATATTTCACGGACTATGCCGCCGCGATAATTCTCGCCGGCATCAAGGAAGACCTGTCACAATTCGGGGTTGTTTTTGACCTCTACTTCAGCGAACGGACTCTCTACAAGGATGACGGTGTGGCTGTGATCCTTCGGGAACTCGAACAGGAGGGACACATTTATCGGGAAGAGGGAACCTCATGGTTCCGTACGACGGCGTTTGGGGATGAAAAGGACCGGGTGGTCGTAAGGAAAAATGGCGAACCCACCTATTTTGCCGCCGACATCGCTTATCACAAAAACAAATATGAGCGGGGCTTCTCCTGGGTGATTGACATCTGGGGTGCAGATCATCATGGCTATCTCACTCGCATGTCCGCCGGGCTCCAGGCCCTTGGCTACAGGGCGGATGCCCTGAAAATAGTCCTGGTCCAGTTAGTAAGTCTGCTGCGGGGGGGTAAGCCGGTGGGCATGTCCACCCGCTCCGGTGAATTTGTAACCCTGCGTGAAGTCGTTGATGAAGTTGGAAAGGATGCCGCAAGGTATAATTTCCTCATGAGGCGCACCGACAGTCCCCTCGATTTTGATCTTGAGCTGGCAAAGGAGCAAACGAACGAAAACCCCGTATATTACGTCCAGTATGCCCACGCCCGGATCGCCAGTATTCTGAGGCTTGCCGCTGATCGCGGTTTTGTTGTCCCCCGTTATGGAGAAGTGAATCTGAGCCTCCTAACCTTGCCCGAGGAATTGACGCTCATGAAAGCCCTGACCCGCTTTCCGGAAATCGTTGCCGCGGCGGCCACTGCCCTGGAGCCCCACCGCCTAACATTTTTCCTTAATGACCTGGCGTCTCTGTTCCATAGTTACTACAACAAATGTAAAGTGATATCTGAAGATGATTCCCTGACGAGGGCGCGAATCTTCCTCATGAATATCCTGCTTATTGTCCTGAAGAATAATTTAAAGTTATTAGGGGTTTCCGCACCGGATAAAATGTAGTCTTATGGCCATAAAGAATATTCGCTCCTTCGAATTCAAGCTGGGGAAGCTCGGGCTGATCTTGTTGATTACCGGCATGGGGGTCCTTGTATTTGGCGCCTTTGTCTTGGGCGTCAATGTAGGCAAAGACATCGACACTTATCCCGAGAAGATTGTCCGGGGAATTCCTCGGTTGATCAAGGAAGGAATTGGATTCGTATTTCCCAAGGGCAAAAGCGATGGGGACAGCAAAGCACCGGATAAGGCAGCCCTGGACTTGACCTTCTACGACACCCTTACCAAAAAGGGGGCTACGGCTGCGGATCTCATGGGCCAGGAAAACAGAGAAGAAACCTCTGCCCCCGCCGTGATCTTATCGCCGGCGCCACCGGCAGTCGCCATAAAACCATTGCCACCGTCCCCGTCGGAAATACCGGCAGCGCCAGGTACAAACTTACTTCCGGCAGCGCCTGGAACAGCAACAACGCCAACTATGAAGGACGCTCTTCCGAAGCCGGCCGTTGCAGCGCCGGCCGTTGCACCACCGAAGACGAAGGCGAGCGGTACCGAGCCGAAGTCTCCTGATGTCGGTCCGGCCGCGTCGACAAATTTTAGTATCCAGGTGATATCCTATGACGATCGAGCTAAGGCCAATCAACTGCAAAAAAAATTGCAAGGCATGGGCTACAAAGCGGAAGTCTCAGAAATGGATATTTCCGGGAAGGGTAAATGGTACCGGGTAATGGTGAACAATTATCAGACCAGGAAAGAAGCCGAAAATGCTGCCGATAATATTAAAAGGACAGTTAAAGGATTGAATTGTATAGTTCGCCAGGGGGGATAAACCTTGATCTCTATGCGAAGAATTAACAGGGTGGATGATGTTTGAGAACCTAACAGATAAGCTGGACGGTATATTCAAGAAACTCAGGGGGAAGGGGCGGCTGGATGAGGATAATATCCAGGGTGCCATGAAAGAAATCCGCATGGCCCTCCTTGAGGCGGATGTAAATTTTAAGGTCGTTAAAGATTTTATCGAAGATGTCAAGGGGCGAGCGGTAGGACAGGAAGTGACTGATAGCTTAAGTCCTGGTCAGCAGGTAGTCAAGATTGTTCATGACCGCCTGGTGGAACTCATGGGAGGTACAAGCAGCCAGATAAGATTCGGTAACCGTTTCCCGGCTCCGGTCATGCTTGTAGGTCTCCAGGGAAGCGGCAAGACGACCACGGCAGTCAAGCTGGCAAAATTAATTTCCAAGCAGGGTAAAAGGACAATGCTGGTATCCGTGGATGTTTACCGTCCCGCAGCCATGGAGCAGTTGAAGGTCCTGGCGAATGAGACCGGCATGGAGGTCTTCCCGGGAGATGCGAAAGAAGATCCCCTAACCATTTGCCTCAATGCCGTCGAAGAGGCAAAAAGCCGTGGTTATGAGGTTCTCATCATCGATACGGCAGGGCGCCTTCAGATAGATGTAGAAATGATGGAGGAACTACGAAAGATCAAGGAGGTTGTCCATCCGGCGGAGATCCTCTTTGTAGCTGATGCCATGACCGGTCAGGAAGCGGTCAACGTGGCCACGACCTTCAACGAGCGACTGGGTATCGATGGGGTCATCATGACGAAGATGGACGGTGACGCCCGAGGCGGGGCCGCCCTGTCCCTGAAGGCCGTTATGGGCAAGCCCATCAAGTTCGTGGGAATTGGCGAGAAAGTCGATGCCCTGGAGGTCTTCCACCCGGAACGGATGGCTACTCGTATTCTGGGAATGGGCGATATATTAACCCTGGTAGAGAAAGCTCAGGCTACGGTAGATGAGCAGCAGGCCAGGGAGCTCGAAAAGAAGATCCGTAAAAACGAATTCACCCTCGAAGATTTCCGCAGTCAGCTCACGCAGATAAAAAAAATGGGTTCCATAAAGGATATGCTTTCCATGATCCCTGGATTCAATAAAATCAAAGCCCTTAAAAATATTGATCCCGATGAGAAGGAGCTGGGCAGGGTCACCGCCATTATCGATTCCATGACCAGAAAGGAGCGGCATAATTATCTGCTCATTGATGGTCAACGGCGAAAGCGCATTGCCCTGGGAAGCGGCACAACGGTGCAGGATGTCAATCGACTTCTGAAGAACTATGGAGAGATGCGCAAGATGATGAAAAAGATGACTTCAAAGGATGGAATGAAGGCGATGAGACGGGGAAATTTTCCCTTTTCAAAATAAAAAAAATGTGTTAGTCGATTCGATCTTCCAATTAACCAAGAGGAAGGAAGTTAAGAAACAGGAGGTGATCGGTACACAGGATGGCAGTTAAAATAAGATTGACCCGCATGGGTGGGCACAAAAAGCCGTTTTACAGGGTTGTCGCAGCAGATTCAGAATCCCCGCGGGACGGCCGTTTCCTGGAAGTTCTGAACCACTACGACCCGGCGAAGGATCTCGACGGTGTGAGTCTCAAAATCGAAAGGATCAAGTACTGGCTGTCCAAGGGCGCCAAGCCGACCCTTACCGTGTCTCAGCTATTGAAAAAAAAGGGGTAGAAGTCCGGTTGTGGGCGGTTTCAGTCGAAAGCTTGAAGAGGTTAACGGACTAATCCGGTGGAGGTGGGAACGATGAAAGAGTTGATCAAGTACATGGCGCAGGCGCTGGTGGATAACCCCGAGCAGGTTGAGGTTTCAGAGGTGGTTGGCGAGCAGACATCGGTCATCGAACTAAGGGTAGCAAAAGAAGACCTCGGCAAGGTTATCGGCAAGCAGGGTAGGACTGCTAAAGCCATGAGAACGATTTTAAGCGCCGCATCCACCAAGATCAGGAAACGAAGCGTTCTGGAAATTATCGAATAGGGTGAGTGAGTTCTTTGAAATAGGTAAAATTGTTAAAACGCACGGTCTCCATGGCGGCGTTAAAGTAAAATCTTACCTGACAGACCCCGGGAGTATTCTTCCCCGCCTGGAGGCGGTCCATCTTCAGAGGGAAGAAACGGATATGCAGCGCTGCCTGTTGACCAGATATCAATTAGGAAGCGATTTTTTTTTAATGGAACTGGAAGGGTACTGCGATTCCCAGGCTGCAGCGTCCCTGCTGGGCTACCGGGTATATGCGCCGGTTGATAAACTGGCGGCCTTGCCCGAGGGGGAATACTATTGGCGTGAACTCATCGGGATGGACGTGATTACGGAAGAAGGGGTGTCTCTTGGCAAAATCAGGGAGATCTTTTCGGCTGGAAGCAACGATGTTTACGTCTGTAAGAATGGCGAAGAAGAAAAGCTGCTGCCGGCCAGTGAGGATGTGATCAGGAAAGTGGACAGAGTCAGTAATATTATGACCGTCAGACTTCTTGAGGGTCTGTGAGGTCCGGGGATGCGGTTTGATATTCTCTCTCTTTTCCCGGAGATGTTTTTGTCGATCTTTGAGAGCAGCATCCTCAAGAAGGCAAGGGATAAAGGCCTCATTGACGTTCACGTTCATGATATCCGTATGTATGCCCCAGGAAAGCACCGGGTAACGGACGACGCTCCTTTCGGTGGAGGAGGCGGCATGGTCATGAAGGTGGAGCCGATTGACCGGGCCCTTGAAGCCTTGGCGTTAAAATCCGGGGAAGGGCCGGTTATTCTGATGAGTCCCCAGGGAACTCCATTCCGGCAGGAGACGGCGGAAGAACTTGCCGCGTGCCATAGACTGGTGCTGATTTGCGGCCACTATGAAGGCGTGGATGAGCGGGTAAAAGAACATCTGGCGGACCGGGAGATCTCCATCGGGGATTTCGTCCTTACCGGCGGTGAGTTGTCGGCGATGATGATTGTGGATGCCGTTTCCAGACTGATTCCCGGCGTCCTGGGAAACAGTGAATCGGCCCTGATGGATTCATTTTCTTCGGGGCTCCTTGAGTATCCCCAATATACCCGTCCTCAGGAATACCGGGGATGGAATGTTCCTGACGTCCTGCTGAATGGGAACCACCGGGATATAGATGCTTGGCGACGACGACAGTCCCTGGCGCGGACATGGCGAAGGCGGCCGGAACTGCTTGAGAAGGTCAATCTGTCCGATTCGGACCGGTTGCTCCTGAAAGAGATTCAGACGGAAGGCCCGTGATATCCAGGGCCAATTGCTATATCGCTCTTTTACATTATCCTGTATTTAACAAGCACAGGAATATCGTAACCACTGCCGTTGCCAACATGGATATCCATGATATAGCCAGGGTGGGGCGCACCTACGGCATGGAGCGTTTTTACATTGTGACGCCCATCGAGGCGCAGCGTCTGCTTGTACAAACCATTCTCGACCATTGGCAGCAGGGGTACGGGGCGACCTATAATGCCTCCCGCAAGGAGGCCTTCGACCGAGTTTGTGTCAAGGAAACCTTTGCTGCCGTCGTTGCGGATATTCTTGCCCTTTCGGGACGGCGACCCCGGATGGTGGCAACGGGTGCATCCTTGAATAAAAAACTGATTAGTTTCAAGGAAATGAAGAGTATTCTTGAAAGTGACGATCATCCCTACCTGATGGTCTTCGGAACAGGTTGGGGGCTGGCGGATGAGATCATCGATCAGGCTGATTATTCTCTGGAACCGGTGCGGGGCAGATCGGATTATAATCACCTGTCCGTACGATCTGCCGCTGCTGTTATTCTGGACAGGCTATTTGGCGATTAAGATAAAATAGATATAAAAAATAGTAATAAACACGTGAGGTGTAGGAAGCATGAATTTCATAGAAATGATTGAAAAAGAGCAAATCAGGGCCGATATACCCGGTTTCAAGTCAGGAGATAGCGTCAAGGTATATGTACGGATTATTGAAGGTCAGAAACAGCGAATTCAGGCTTTTGAAGGCGTTGTGATCCGCAAACGCCGCGGCAACAGCCGGGCGAATTTCACCGTCAGAAAAGTTTCCTATGGTATTGGTGTGGAAAGAACATTTCCCATGCATTCGCCGGTGATTGACCGCGTTGAAGTCGTGACCAGGGGCCTGGTGCGCCGCTCACGTCTGTATTATTTGAGAAACCTCAGAGGCAAAAAAGCAAGAATCAAGGAAGCGGCCAACAACTAATCGGGTTCATCTTTGTGAGATGAATACATTCGAAAAGCTTGCTTATGATGAAGGCTACCGATCCATCGCGGGCGTTGACGAGGCCGGTCGGGGGCCTCTGGCCGGACCTGTTGTCGCCGCGGCAGTTATCTTTCCTCCCGAATATCAAAATTCCGAAATTAATGGTATCAAAAAACTGACCGCCCGCAAAAGGGATGAACTCTACAAGGTGATCTCGGATAACGCCATTG
>DMAT01000204.1 GCA_003451635.1 Syntrophus sp. (in: bacteria)
GGCCTCTGCCCCTGCGGCATCTGGGCGATGGAGCAGGTGGTGTAGCCGGCGCTGCTGCTGTTTTGCCAGAAAAAAAGGCGGAGCCCAATGGCTTCGCCTTTTTTTCTGCCCCAAAGGGCCGGTGGGACTCGAAGTCGCGGTCGTACCAAATCGGCTTATGGGGCCGGAGCCTGTGGGGGCAGATATTCGGGACAGTTCCAGTGGGGGGCGGCGAGGTTGGTGGCTTGCTGGCGCTGGGCGTAGGCGAGAAACTCCCCTGCCGCCAGCGGGCGGCTGAGGTAAAAGCCCTGCAGCAGGTCGCAGTCCATGGTCGCCAGAATCTCCAGCTGCTCGGCGCTGTCGACCCCTTCGGCCAGCACCTTGAGCTGGAGCTCGTGGGCCATGGTGACGATGGCCCGGGCGATGGCGACCCGCTGTTGCTCGCCTCCCGATAATTCGCCCGGGGTATGGGACTCCCATCCTTTGAGCCCCACCGTTTCCAAAGCCTCAAGAGCGCGGGTTCGCCGCTCGCCGACGGGGGCGCCGCGATAGATGAGAGGCAATTCTACGTTCTCCAGGGCCGAAGTGCGGCTCAAGAGATTAAATCCCTGAAACACGAACCCCTGATAATGGCGGCGCAGCAAGGCGCGCTGATTGCGGTTCAATTGTCCGACCTCGACGTCCGTGAACATATATGTGCCGGCAGTTTGTGTGTCCAGGCAACCGAGAATGTTCATGCAGGTGGATTTGCCCGATCCGCTCGGACCCATGATAGCGACAAACTCACCCTCATCAACGCGAAGATCTACTCCCCTCAAGGCCTCCATGGACGAATGCCCTTCACCGTAGATTTTGGTCACCCCCCTGAATTCGATAAGGCGCCGCCGGTCTTCGCCATTTGTATTTATCACATTGTCGGTCTTCATTTCCCCCCGGTTATAACATCAACAACCACTTCCATGCCGGGCCGGATGTCTCCGGTCACGACTTCCGTCAAGCTCCCATTTGTCAAGCCGATGGCGACCGGAATGGATGTGAGCTGATTATTCCTCAGTACCCATACCCGCTGCTCCTTCTTATTGGCGATNNTTGAGATCCGGAGCTGGGTGGGCGCGGCAGTAAAGCGCTGACCAGACCGCCGCCAGTCTTCGTTTCCGGCTGAGCGGGAGGGGTGAAGCGTAGCGCCGCACTGGGGATCAGGGTGGCGTTGGCGAGTTTTTTCACGGTGATTTCCGCAGTGGCCGTCATTCCGGGCCGCAGGGACAGATCGGGGTTGCTTACTTTCAGCACCGTTTCGTAGGTCACGACCCCCGAAGTTGTTGACGAACCATAACGCGCCTGAATGATCCGCCCCTCGAAAGTTCGATTCGGGTACGCAGCGACGCTGAAAGCAGCTTGTTGACCTTCCTGTACTTTGCCCACATCAGCCTCATCGACATTCACGTGCAGATCCATGTGCGTCAGGTTCTCGGCCAGAGTGAACAGCACCGGGGTTGTCATGGAGGCGACTACTGTTTGCCCGGGTTCCACACTGCGGGTGAGGACGATGCCGTTAATGGGAGACCGGATAACCGATTTAGATAGGTCGGTCTCGCTGACCTGGAGAGTGGCTTGCGCCTGGGAGACCGCCGCCGTGTAATTGGCGACATCGGCCTTTGCCCGCTCGAATGACGCTGCCGCCGCATCCATTTCCGACTGGGAGGGGACCTTGCCGTTGCTCAATTCCCGCACCCTTTGAAGCTGGGCTAGTTTTGCCCGGGTTTCCATAACCGTTGCCTGGGCCTGCAAGACTTTTGCTTTTGCGACGTCCAGGGCGGCCCTGGATTGGGTTATCGTCGCTTCCAGTTTAGAGGTGTCCAGGCGGACCAGGACCTGGCCGACCTTCACCGTGCCGTTGTAGTCTGCCTCCACGCTTCTGATGGTTCCGGACAACTCGCTGCCGACCTCAACCTTGTTGGTTGGCTGCAGGGTACCCGTAGCAGTTACGATGACGGTGAGATCGCCACGTCGGGCTTGTTCGGTTTTATATTGGAGCACCGTCGACTTGCCTCCCGTCCTCAAGAGAACCGCTGCGGAAACTATCGCGACGGTTACCACGAGGACGACGACAAGGTATCGCTTCCACCGCTTTCTGAGCCCAGGATAACGGTGTATCTCCAGGGTCCCGGCAACGTCCAGGGGTGGGTTAAGATCCGATTTCATTCTTTCTCTCCATTTACAGGCTGTTTCTTCTCGTCGGAGGCCAGGGATTCCCAGCCGCCGCCGAGAGCTTTATATAATTTCACCAGGTTGGCTGATACCTTGCCTTTGCTCTGGGTCAGCGCTTCCTGGAAGTTCAGGAGCGAGCGCTGCGCATCCAGGACATTGGTGAAATCGGTCAGGCCTGCCTGGTATTTATACTGCGCCAGCTCAGCCGCCTGATGCGCCGCCTGGGTGGCCTCGTTCAACGACTGTCTCCGTTGCTGTTCTTCGGCATAGGCCGTAAAGGCGTTTTCCGCCTCTTCCAGGGCGCCGAGCACCGTGACTTCGTATGCAATCAGGTATTGCTCCTGCAGGGCGGACTGGATTTCGATATTTTTACGGATGGCCCCGGCGTCGAAAATCCGCCAGGTAACACCCGGCCCGCCGCTCACGACCCCGCTGCCCGAAGACAACAGGCTGCCCGTCGATAAAGATTGCAGACCGATGGCGCCGCTCAGGAAAAACCTAGGGTAGAGATCCGCAGTGGCCACGCCGATGCGTGCCGTTTGCGCCGCCAATTGTCGCTCGGCCCGGCGGACGTCGGGACGCTGCCGCAGGACATCCGCCGGCGCCCCAACCGCTACTTCCGGCGGGGTAGCCGGTATGGGCTTACGTTCCTCCAACTCGGCGTGCACCTTTCCCGGCATATCGCCCAGCAACACCGCCAGGCGGTTCATGGCTCCTTCGATACCGGTGCGCAGGGCCGGTAGCTGGGAGCGGGTGTTTTCCAGGTTGTAGCGGGCCTGCTGTACCGCAAGCTCATCGCTCAATCCCGCCTGATATCTCCACAGGGTTAACCGGTAAGTCTCGTCCTGGCTGCTGAGATTTGTTTCCGCTACGGCAAGGCGGTCTTGGTGGGTGCGCACCTCAATGTAGTTCAAGGCGGTTTCGGCAAGGAGGGAGACGAGGACGCCGCGCAGATCCTCCTGGGCGGCCAGGAGGTCAGCATCGGCGGCCTCAACGGAGCGGCGGACCCCTCCAAAAACATCCAGTTCCCAGGAGGCGTCGATGCCGAGGGCGTAAAGGTTACCGGTGGTTCCGATCCCTGCGTTATCGCTACTGCTGCTCCGGGTGGCGGAGCCGGTGGCATCCAGTACGGGAAAAAGTCCAGCCCAGGCCACGCCCCGGCTGGCGCGGGCTTGGCGGACTCTTGCCCGGGCCTTCTTCAGATCGAGGTTGCCCGCCGCCGCCCGTTCGATCAATCCGGATAATTCCGGGTCGTTAAACTTGGTCCACCATGCTGCGAGACTCTGGGGACCGGTGGCATCTGCGTTCAGGCCGCCCTTGAGATGAGTATGCCAGTTTCCCGACACCGATGCCGCGGGGGGGACATAGTTGGGTCCGACCATGGCGCACCCGGCAAGGATCAGGACGATAATGGCCAAGGATAAACGGGACATAGGTCTTACAAAGGTAAAAATATCAGGGGAATTCATAAATATTCATCGAATTGGTTTTCGATCTCCCTTCAGCGGAACGGTCACCTGTATAGACTTAAATTGTGGAGAAAATGTGGAGACGGGATGTAAAGGTTATGGATTTTCACTCTTTCAGCAAATATGGGCTTATGCGGGACGTGACGTTGTGATATGGGATGCATGTTTATGACTCTGGATTGGAAGCTTGATGAGGAACTGACATGCGATTAAAACTCCCGGCCAAATTTTTCCTTGCCTTCTTGATAACTTCGATCACTATCGTTGTCCTGATGGGCGTGATCATAAAGTTGTATGCCGATCGGTCCTTTTTCGAATATGTACATAAGATGGAGGTATTGCAGCTTGACGATCTAACGATTGTACTGACCGAAGAGTATCGGAAAAATAGTGGCTGGGAGCAGTTGAAGAACGACAGGCGGCGGTGGCAGCATCTTTTACGGCCCCGTGTCTTTGTCACGGATAAAGAGGCCCCTTCCCCAAGCCCTGGTTACCTTCCACCCTTGCCGCCGGAGGCAGGAAACAGGGAACGGGATGACCGCGGCCCGGCGCCCGTGACGACGGGCGATCGCCCCCCGGATGAAAACCGGGTCTCAAAAGGACCCCGGCCGCCCTTTGCCATAGAGCACCGCCTGACGCTGTTTGACGCCGGGAAGCAGTTTGTTGCCGGTGCATCCTTTTCACCGGATGATCATACGCTCCGGGAAATCACCGTTGACGGCGTCACGGTGGGCTGGCTCGGGATGAGGAATGAAAAGAGATTATCCCGGCCCCGTGATGTTGCCTTTATCAAAGGGCAGATAATGGCTCTTTATACCATCGGCGCCATTGCCCTCTTACTGGCGGCAGGTATGGCCTTTCTGCTTTCGCGGCATCTCCTCGCTCCGGTACGGCAGCTTATTGAAGGCGCCAGGGCCTTGACCGCACGGGATTTTGACGCCAGAATCAAGGTCGAGACCGGAGACGAGCTTGGGCAACTGGCAAATGATTTCAACAAGATGGCCGCTCAGCTCGGGCTCTACGAGCAGATGCGACGGCAGTGGCTCTCAGACATCTCCCATGAACTCCGGACCCCTCTGTCCGTCTTGCGGGGAGAGATCGAGGCGATGCAGGACGGTATCCGGCCCATTGACAGCACCGCCATTACCTCCCTCCATTCGGAAGCCCTTCGCCTTGGCAAACTGGTTGATAACCTCCATGATCTTTCTATGGCGGATAGCGGGTCGCTGCCCATGAACCGTCTGCCCGTGCAGCCGGGCGCGGTCCTCCGTGAGGTGCTGCAAAAATATCTCGGCAGACTTGCCCAGCGGCACATTACCGTTATT
This sequence comes from Syntrophus sp. (in: bacteria), assembly GCA_003451635.1. Taxonomy (GTDB): domain Bacteria; phylum Desulfobacterota; class Syntrophia; order Syntrophales; family UBA8958; genus UBA8958. Next base: position 4,982 of record DMAT01000204.1, read on the forward strand.
GATGAGCTGGGGGAACATCCCTTGACCATCATGGCGGACGAGGAACGGCTGTCCCGGCTTTTCTGCAATCTTCTGGAAAACACCGTTCGCTATACCGAGTCGCCCGGCGTCCTGAAAGTCCGGCAGGAACAAGCAAATGAACTGCTAATTCTCTCTTTTGAAGATTCCGGACCCGGGGTGCCGGAAGGGAGCTTGGACCGTTTGTTTGACCGGCTCTATCGCGTCGATCCGTCCCGTAGCCGCGATCTCGGCGGGGACGGACTGGGACTGGCGATCTGCAAACAGATAGTCCAGGATCATGACGGTGAAATCAAGGCTTCCCGTGCACAGTTGGGGGGATTGCTAATCGAAATCGCGCTGCCCGTGGGCGACGTCAGGGGACGCACTGCAAACCTTTGAACCAAAAAGGAGACAACCATAATGGCCGGTCATATTCTTATTGTCGAAGATGAACAAAAAATTGCCGCTCTCCTCAAGGATTATTTGGAGAAGGCGGGCTATAATACCTCCGTTTTGTGTCGGGGCGACCAGGTTTTGAGCTGGCTCAAAAAAAATCCGTTCGATTTGATGCTCCTGGATGTCATGCTGCCGGGAATGGACGGCATCGAAGTCTGTCGGGAAGCGAGAAAGTTCTCCGCCGTGCCGATCATTATGATCACGGCCAAAGTGGAAGAGGTGGACCGACTGATCGGTTTGGAGATCGGCGCCGATGATTATATCTGCAAGCCCTTCAGCCCGCGGGAAGTGGTGGCGCGGGTCAAAACCGTGCTGCGCCGCAGCGCTCCATCGCCGGCGGACGACACAGCGGAGCTGTTACGGCTGGACGAGGAGAGTTATCAAGCGACCTTGAGGGGGGGAAAGCTCGATCTGACCGCCCTGGAGTTCCGCTTGCTGAGCATTCTCGC
>DMAT01000331.1 GCA_003451635.1 Syntrophus sp. (in: bacteria)
AAGAGAAGCCATTGCCAACCTGGAGAAGGCAGTCAAAGTAAAGCGGGAAGTTCCGGGATTGTACGTCATCCTGTCCTCCCTTTACGAAGAAGAAAAGGATATTCCCGGAGCGGAACGGATACTCAAGGAGGGGATGCTGCTCCTGCCCCAGAACGTTGATTTGTACTACAGCCTGGGGGTCCTTTACGAAAAGACGAACCGCTTTGAAGAAAGCATCCACCAGATGAGGACCCTCTTAAAGATTGATCCCGACCACGCCGATGCCCTGAATTTTATCGGCTACAGTTACGCAGACCGGGGAATAAATCTTGGGGAGGCCGAAAAAATGATCCAGAAGGCCCTCCAGCTCAAACCGGGAAACGGCTATATGATCGACTCTTTAGGTTGGACATACTTCAAGCAGAACCGCATCGATCTGGCCATACAGTATCTCAAGGAAGCAGCCAGCCTGTTACCTAATGATGGCACCGTCGCCGAACATCTGGGGGATGCCTACCTCAAGGCAGGTCGCAGTCAAGAGGCCCTCGAATCCTATCAACGGGCGCTGAAATTAAACCCCGCCAGTGGCAGCCTGCCGAAAAAGATAGACGACCTCCCCAAGAAATGACCGGCTTACGATGCTCCACCCCCAAGGCAGGGGCCAAAAATCCTTCCGTACGTTTTTGGTTCCCCGGCTTGTCCCGTCTATTTCTCCTGCCCATTTTCCTGATCTCATTCCTGGGCGGGTGCGCTCTTTACCCCCTGCAATCAGTGCCGGTCACAGACTATCGACTTTCTCCCGAGGAAGCACTGGAAACAATCGACCTCAGAGATAGCAGAAAAAGTTTTATGAAGGCCGTGGCTCATGTCGTAGTGAATACGGAGGAAGGGCGATACCCCTTAAAACTTGCCATCCTCGCAGCCAAACCGGCGTCCCTCCGCTTGGAAGCCATTCCGATCATCGGTTTACCCAACTTCTTTTTATCAATCCACAACGGGATAATGAAGGTTTATCTCCCCCAGAACGGCGAATACTATGTCGGTCCGGCAACTATTTACAATCTCAAGTCCTTCTTTCCCATCCAGTTGGCCGTTCCCGACCTGGTGACTCTTTTGATGGGCTGCCGTCCGACCATGTCTTCAGAACAGACAGTTCTCAAGGGCTCTTCAGAGGGAAAATCCTATCGCGTGGATATCCTGTCCAGGAAAAACAGGGCTTTGCAGTCACTATGGATCGATCCCGAAAATCTCTACCTGACCCGGTTGGACAGGTTTGGGAAAAACGGAGATAAGCTGCTGACGGTTTATTTTGATGAGTATTCTCAGGATAATGACGTCTCCATGCCCAGCCGTGTTCGTTTTCAAATGCCCGGCAGGGACGAACGCACCATTTCCATAAGGTATGACGGCGCGACATTTGCGCCGTTAACTGATGCAACAGAACGGATATTTGATCTGACGGTTCCCGAGGGAGTGAGAACAATTACCCTCAAATGATTTTTTATTTAATTTCCAGGAGCTTAGTTCGCGCCACCCTCGCCTGACTCGTATTTGGATAATCTTTGATAATATTCTGCAAGATCAGTTTGGCGCTGGCTTTATCTCCCAGTTGCAGGAAGGAGAGGCCCTGCTTCAGTAGGGCCTGAGAAACCTTGTTACCTTCCGGATAAGTCTTGATTACCTTTTCATACTCCAGGATGGCCTTCTCATAACTTTTCTCGTAATAGTAGCATTCTCCAATCCAGAATTGAGCGTTGCCCGAATATTCCGTTTTAGGATAGGCCTTGATGAAGTTTTGAAATTCTGTCCTTGCCTTTTCGTACTTTCCTTCTTTGTAGAGTTCGTAGGCGGAGGCATAGACGGATTCTTTGTCCGACTTTCCTTTTGATCCGTTTTTGGGGTGGCTTTTACTATTCTTTTCCCCGTTCTCCGTTCGCTCTTCCTTTTTGCCGATCCCCAGAAAGTTCTCAATAAAACTTATCTTGAAAGACGCCTGGTCGAGCCTTTCCTTGAAGTCCTTGCCCATGTTGCCCTGAAACTCATCCATATCTTTCTGAAGCTTTTCAACCGTCCCCCGCAGCTTTTGGAGTTGTTCGCGCACATCGGTGAGATCCGCCCCCATATCCGCCTGCTTCTTGCGGATGTCAGCAACAGCTTGCGTATTTTGCGCGGATTCCTTTTGCAGGGCGGCCATATCCGTCTGCATGGCGGCAACCTTGCCATCATGATCACTGATCTTCGTACCGAGATCACCCTGAACACGTTTGAGATCTCCCGCTGTGGCACATCCCGTGAGCAAAGCAATCAAGAGAACAATGATCAGCCTGACCGACCGTTTCAATAATGTCACTTCCATGATAATTTATATCCCCTTAGTGCGCTTGAGGCCGCTGATGCACGGGCACTGTTTAATCAAAAAGAACGCCAAAGGTCAACCACAAATTGACGTATATTTTCATCTAAATGTAATTATTGAAAATACTGCGACCATGCCGGGTTCGATCCTTCGCTCAAAACGCGGAGGTTTGCTCCGTTGGCGTTTATGACGGCGACCCGGTCTATTCCCCCGCTCTTGACGGTGATGGCCAGGTATCTGCCGTCGGGAGACCAGGAGGGATGCTTGTGTTCCCTTCCCTGACTGGTCACCTGTTGCGGAGCGCTGCCATCGGTACCGATGGTAAATATCTGGAAGACCCCACCCACGGTGCTTTCATAGGCAATACGGTTTCCTTTGGGCGACCAGGAGGGTGAGGTGTTATAATTACCCTCATGGGTTAACCTTTTCACATTCTTTCCGTCACTGTCCATGATATAGATCTGGGGAGATCCGGCCCGGTTGGATACAAAGGCAATATTTTTCCCGTCGGGCGACCAGACCGGAGAAACATCGATAGCATGTTCGTATGTCAGCCTTTGAATATAACCGCTCGTGCTGTCCATGGCATAGATCTCCTGATTGCCGTCCTTGCTGAGAGTGAGGAGGATCTTGCGGCCGTCGGGGGACCAGGCGCCGGACAAATTCAACCCCGGATAACTGGAGGCTTTCTTCCCCGCCCCCCCCTTCAGGCCGGCAATATAGAAATCCGGGTTTCCGTCCCGGTAAGAGGTAAAGGAGATCCATTTCCCGTCCGGGGACCAGCGTGGGGCCATGCTCAGAGAACGGTAGTTGGTAACCTGCTTCTGATCCGAGCCGTCAAAGGCGATGGTCCGAATCTCCGAGTTCCTTCCCATCTTATGCACAAAGGCAATCCGGGTATTGAAAACACCCCGTTCCCCCGTAAGGACCACCAGAATCTCATTGACAAACTGGATCACCATATCCTTTCTGTCACTGGTCTTTCCCGTGTATTTTTTCTCCCGCATCAATACGCCCCTGACCGTATCATAGAGCTGCATCTCCACCGACAGTTCCCTGCCCTGGCTGCTGAAATGGCCTTTGACCAGATAATCGGCGCCAATTGTCGTCCAGTCGCCAAAGAGGATTTTCCCCTGACTCCGGGCCGGGTCCTCAATAAAGGCCTTGCGGGGAACGATATTGAAATAACCTGTCATATCGAGATATTTTGACAGGTTATCGGGAAACCATGCGGCAAGCCCCTCCTTATCGCTATCCGTTCCTGCTTTTGTAAAGCCGGCAATGGCAATGGGGAATTTTTGAAAAGTCGGGGCGTCGATATCGATATAGTCCTTTGCCGCCCCCCGGCAGGGGGCAAGAAAAGTGATCAGCAAAATAACGGCGATGAAAAAAACAATCATCCTTTTCATATTTGTCCTTGAAAACATCATCATGGGGTTACATCATCTCCGAAGATCCGAGGAAAGAAAGCGAATGCCTATATCCAGCCCATTTTCCCGGTACCATGGCGGCAGCGGCGGCAGGGGGTCGGCCTTTTTCAGGGCTCTAAGAATAGAGTTATCGTAGTAGGCCAATCCCGATTTTTTTTCAAAGCTGATACCGCTGATGGCACCGTTTTTCATGATCCGCACTTGCACAATGGCCTCGATATTGTCCTTGGGATTGATGCCTCCGGGCAGGTTCCACTGGCTTTTAATCCTGGACCAGATAACCGTATAGTAATCAGCCAACTGGGAATTGGCTTCGGCGCTGGCTGCAGAATTGGCGGCAGGCGATGATTCCGCCTTGGCATTATCCGCCGATGTCTTTTCCCCAAGCTTTTTCCTCAGGTTTTCCACGGCGGGATTGCTCAGATTTTTCTTCGTCTCCATTTTCCTGATCGGCGGCGCCGTCTGCGTGGTTACCCGCTTTTTCATAACGAGAGACTGATCGCGCAGGGAAGGTCCGGCGAGATCACCCAGGGGGTCGCTCATCTGTTTGTGACTCATCAGGGTATCGGAGATATTTACCAACTGAACGGAATAGACGGGTCCAAGGGTAAAACGGGGCGTCGATGTACGCATGGGCCAAAAAACGGCCAAAAACAGCAGCACCAGATGAATGACCAGGGACAGGACGACCATCCGGGACAGACTAACCCCCGGTTCATGTTGCCCTCCCGAATAATGGGGGGACGTCACCGTGATTCCTCAGGGGTTTCGGTTACCATTCCCAACTTATCGACGCCGGCCTTTCTTATCTCCGACATGACCTCCACCACAAAACCGTAAGCAACGGACTTGTCAGCCCGCAGGAAAATTTCCTTATCGATCCTGGCCGTAAAGATATTTTCCAGCTTTACCTTGAGCTCGTCCTTGGGAATCTTCGTGCGGTTGATGAAGATCTCCCCATCTTTGTTTATTGTAAGGACAAGCTTTTCTTCGTTGACATCGATCGTTTTGGATTTGACCCGAGGCAGATTGACATCGATCCCCATAGACAACATGGGCGCGGTGACCATAAAAATGATCAACAGCACCAGGACCACATCCACCAGCGGGGTGACATTGATCTCGGCCACGAGTTTGCTTTCGAAGTACTGGCGTTTGCGTGCAAATCTCATTGTCCTCTCCCGCTATTTCAGGTAATTCCTTTCAATAATATTGGTCAGTTCCGAGGCAAAGGCGTCCATATCCATCGCCATGTTTTTGATCTTGTTCGTATAGTAATTGTAAAAGATAACGGCGNNTCCACCAGGGCCTCCGATATACCGGGGGCAACTACGGCCAGTGTCGCCGAACCCCGGGCGCCGATGTCTTTGAAGGTGTCCATGATACCCCAGACCGTTCCGAAAAGGCCAATGAACGGACAGGCGCTCCCTGTCGTCGCCAGGAATCCCAAGGCCCGTTCAAGCTTGCCGGTCTCGCTGCTGCTGGCCCTGTTGAGGGCTCTTTCGATATTATCGATGCCCTTCAGTTCATAACCGGAATCCGCATATTCTCCCGTTTCCCTTACGGAAACCTTTTCCCGCGCTGCTTTGGTGATTTTAACCAGTTCGCTGTATCCGGAACGGAAGATCTCGGCCATGGTCGAATCGGGGAACTTTTTCGCTTCCGAGAAGATATCGGAGAGTTTTGTTGATCTCACATAAGCATCAAGAAAGAGCTCATTCTCTTTCTTGGCCTTTTTGATGCTTCGATGCTTCAGCCAGATAATCGCCCAGGAAATAACAGAAAACATAAGGAGGAGGAGCAGGACAAACTGAACCATCAGTCCCGCATCCAGGATCATCCCGAATACACTCCCCTGAAATTGCCCACCCAGGCCGGCAACGGCAACATATGGAATTTCTTTCACTTTTATCCTCTCCCAGCGGTGATATACTATAGCGGCCTTACCTGTAAAGGAAAACCAGGGCCTTGTCAACAATACTTTTCACTCGAAACCTATAATGTTTCAGGTGGAAAGGCCACAACATCATCGATATGCAAGGCATCTGCAAAAATCATAACCAGACGGTCAAGGCCCAGGGCGATCCCCGCCGACTCTTCAAGGCTCTCCAGTGATTTGAGGAAGGGTTCCGGAGCGGGATAAGGGGATTTGCCCGCCCGGCGGCGCTTGTCCTCCTCCTCCACAAAGCGGCGGCGCTGCTCCTCCCCATCCGTCAATTCCGTAAAGGCGTTGGCTAATTCCATTCCGGCCAGGTAAAGCTCAAAACGCTCCACCACCGAGGCATCTTCCTTTTTGACCCGGGCTAATGACCCCAGGGCCAGGGGGTAATCACAGAGAAACGTCGGCGCCTCCTTGCCCAGGTTCGGTTCGATGCGAGCGGTCAAAACCTCGTCGAAACAGTCCCCGTCCAGGGCTTCTTCAACGGACAGGGCGGCATATTTTTCAAAGGCGGCATGGACGGTGATCCTTTCCCAGGGCTTTTGCAGACGGATGACCTGTCCTTGACAGCAAATGGCGTTGCCACGATCGAGGGCAGCGGCAAGATGGAGAATAAGATCTTCGCATTCATCCATCAGATCCCGGTAATCCGCATCCCTGCGATACCATTCCAGCATGGTGAATTCGGGAAGATGGCGGGCGCCCCGCTCGTGGTGGCGGAAACACCGGCAGATCTGGAAAATCTTGTCGTAACCCGCCGCCAGGAGGCGTTTCATGCACAATTCAGGCGAAGGATGAAGGAACCAGCCGTGACAAATCATGGCATCGATATGGAATTCCGGGGCGGGGGCGGGGATCAGGCAGGGGGTCTCGATTTCCAGGTAACCCCTGGCGATGAAGAAGTTACGAAGTTCTTGAAGGATCCTGGCGCGCAACCGCAACGTGCTCTGTTTTTTGGCCAGAAACCAGGAACCATCCATGATAAACTTCTTGTTATCAGTCCTTGACCCGGGTAAGATACTCTCCGGTACGGGTATCGACGCGGATCTTTTCTCCCTCTTCGATAAACGGGGGAACCTGCAGGACATATCCCGTCTCTACCGTTACGGGTTTGGTATTTCCCGAGACACTGTCCCCCCTGGCCCAGGGATCCGCCTCGGTGACCACAAGATCCATGAAATTAGCAATAGTCACCCCTAACGGGCGGTCTTCGAAGAGGAGGACTTCCGCCTCAATGTTTTCGATCAGGAAATTCCTCACATCCCCGACCTGGTCGGCGGTCAGCAAGATCTGCTCGTAACTCTCGTTGTCCATGAAGCAGTACTTGTCGTCCTGCTCATAGAGATATTGCATCTTCTTTTCCTGGAGATCCGCCGGTTCAAAGACATCCACCGAGCGGAAGGTTCGCTCGAACTGCGCCCCGCTGATCATATTTTTCAGCTTGCATCGGTAAAGGGCCTGCCCTTTACCCGGCTTGACAAAGTTGAATTCCGTGACGATATACGGCTCATTGTCCATTTTGATCCGCAGATTTTTTCTTAAATCACTGGCTGCGTACATATCTACCCCTTAAATGATGGAAACAGGCTGGTATTTTTTTGCCTGTTTGTTTTCCGGTTATTAAAACAGAGGGTGACTCTTAATGTATTTTCCCTTTTCTGTCAAAGAAATTTCATCCTCTTTCCCTGTCCCCGACCGTTGCAGGGAAAAGGGCTGTAACTGGATCTTCCCCCGCTCCCCCGGCGCATCCAGGACGAAGCGGGGCAGACAGAGTCCCGACGCCCGCTGCCATAGTCGTTCCATCATCTCCATTCCCTTCCGGATATCCACCCGGAAGTGATCCACACCCTTCACCGGGTCACAGGAAAAAAGATAGTAAGGACGGACCGAGTTGCGCTGGAGGCCGTAAAACAACTCCCCCAGGGTTTCAGGGTTATCGTTGACACCCCTGAGGAGCACGGCCTGATTGGAAACTGGTATCCCGGCCGTCAGGAGGAGATCACAGGCCCGGGTGGCCTCCGGGGTAATTTCCCGGGGATGATTGAACTGGGTATTGAACCAGAGGGGGCGGTACTTTTTCAGGACGCCGACCAGTTCCTTGTTGATGCGCATCGGCATCACCGCCGGAATCCGGCTGCCGATCCGCAGGACCTCCACATGGGGAATGGCCCTCAGAGACCCCAGAAACCAGTCCAGAGTCGCCGCCGGAAGCAGCAGGGGATCGCCGCCGGACACGATAACCTCCCGGAGGGCGGGATTTTGCGCCACGCGGTCGATCATCCCCTGAAAATAGACCCGCGAAAATCGGCGGCTTCCCTGCTTCCAGAAACGTTTGCGATTACAGTGGCGGCAATAAACGGCGCAGCGATTTGTCGCCAGGGAAAGGCAACGGTCCGGATAGCGACGGATAAGACCGGGAACGATTGTGTGACGGTCCTCTTCCAGAGGATCATCCTGGCCGGTATGGATATCTGCG
>DMAT01000081.1 GCA_003451635.1 Syntrophus sp. (in: bacteria)
ACTCCCGCCGCTTTCATCTTCGGGCCCCCGACGCCATAGAACTCCAGGGAGGAATCGAGGCGGTGCATTGCCCGGACGAGGTTGGCCCCATGAAGATCCCCCGAGGCTTCCCCGGCAACGATCATCACTTTTCTGGGGTCAGACTTACTTATTGACATTGACGTTGGATGTCAATAAGTAGGTCCGATCCGATCCTTGCTTTTGCCTTCTCCATCTCCCCGGAAATCTTCAAGGCCAGCTCCAGGGCGTCCCGGCCATCTTTGCCGGTAACTAAAGGCGTCGAGCTGTTCCGGATGGAATCTACAAACGAGCGTATCTCTTCTTCCAGGGGGTCATGCTGGATCACTTCCACGGCATTGCTGATGATGTCCAGTTTGCCTTTTTCACCTATCTTTTTGCTGAGGGAAACAAGTTCCCGTTTGCTGTAGTCGACGGCGTGATACCCTTCGATGCCGAAAAAGCGGATCTTCTGCATGGTCTTCCCCGTGACCCGGCTGGCCGTGATATTGGCGACACAACCGCTCTTGAATTTCAGGCGCACATTGGCAATATCCGCCTGTTCGGAGAGAACGGAAACACCTACCGCGTCGATCGCCTCGATAGGTGAATTGACGAAATGAAGAATAATGTCGAGGTCATGGATCATCAGGTCTAAAATGACATCCACATCCGTGCCCCTCTCGAAGAAGGGGTGGAGGCGATGGGCTTCGATGAAAAGGGGTTTTTTTATTACCTTGGCTAAAGCGATTACCGCCGGATTGAATCTTTCTACGAACCCGACCTGGAGGAGGGCCCGGTTTTTTGCGGCAACGGCGATCAGTTCATCCGCCTCATGAAGGGCAACGGTAATCGGTTTTTCCAGGAGGACGTGAACGCCGGCGTCGAGGAAGGTCTTGGCCGTTTCATAATGAAAGGGCGTCGGGACGGCAATACTGACGGCATCGACAGCGCCGATTAATTCCCGGTGATCAAAACATGACCGGCAGCCGTACTGTTCGGCCGCCCGGCAAGCCCTGTCCTCAATAACATCCGCTACTGCCGTAATTACGCAGCCTTCCATTTTACGGTATTTTTGCAGATGATAATTGCCAAGGTGGCCGATGCCAATGACGCCGATACGGATTTCTTTCATTACCGGCAGATACCTCGCTGTGAATTCTGAATGAAGTCGACAAATTGGCGAACTTCCGGAATATCGGCAACTTCCGATTTCACCTTCCCGATTGCCGTCTTCAGCAACAGGGATGATCTGAAAACAAGGCGATAGGCCTGCTTCAATGACTGGATTGTCTCAGGGGAGAAGTTTCTCCTCTTGAGGCCGATCAAATTGAGGCCGTACAGCTTGGCTGTATTCCCCGAGGCCATGACAAAGGGAGGGACGTCTTTAGCGACGGCGGAACAGCCCCCAATGATGCAATGAGCGCCGATGCGGACGAACTGGTGGATGCCCGTGAGCCCCCCGATGATGGCGTTATCCTCGACGTGGATGTGTCCGGCCAGATTGGCGGCATTGGCCATGACGATGCGATTGCCAAGCTTGCAATTGTGGGCGACATGACAATAGGCCATCAACAAATTGTAATCACCCATGATGGTTACCCCGATATCTGCCGAGGTTGCCCGGTGAATCGTCACATACTCCCGGATTGTGTTGTAATTCCCGATGATTGTCCGGGTTGCCTCTCCCTTGAATTTCAGGTCCTGGGGGACGGCGCCGATGGAGGCGAACTGAAAAATTCTGCAACCTTCACCGATATCCGTCTGGCTATCAATGACGACATGGGGGCCGATAATCGTGTTTTTACCGATATTTACATCAGGGCCGATAATCGAGTAGGGACCAATTTCTACGCCCTCTCCCAGATGGGCTTCCGATGAGATGATGGCGGTGGGATGGATCTTCATGTGTTAGCTTTCTCCCCTTCCTTTTCCTTGATGATTTTTTCAAGAGCTTCGACGCGCCCGTTGAGGGCGGTGATTTTACTTCTCATCTCCGGGAGTTTGGGAAGCGTTGCCGCCGTCCGCAGCCATTCCCGGTGTGGCTGCTGTGGGTACCCGGCGCAAATCTGTCCCCCGGGGATATCCTTATGGATACCGGCCTTGGCGGCAATCATGGCATGGTCTCCGATGTTGAGGTGACCGACCAGCCCGGCCTGACCTGCGATCATGACGCTTTCCCCGATTTTTGTGCGCCCGGAAATGCCGACCTGGGCGACAATGATCGAATTTACCGATATCACGACATTGTGTGCGATCTGTACCAAGTTGTCGATTTTGACGCCCCTTTGTATCCATGTCCTGCCGAGGGTCGCCCGATCGATAGTCGTATTGGCGCCGATCTCGACATCATCATCAATCTGGACTATTCCTATCTGGGGAATTTTCCGGTTTTCCTGTCCCGGCATGGCGAAGCCAAAGCCATCGCCGCCGATAACCACTCCCCCATGAATAGTAACCCGTTTACCGATGATACATCCCCGGTAAACCGTCACATTGGGATAAAGGACAGATCCCTCGCCGATAGTTACGTCGCAGTCGATAACGACCCCGGGGTAGAGGATGACATCTTTTGCGATCCGGGTCCGGGGGCCTACATAAACATGCGGGTAGATCGAGGCCTCAGGGGATACAAGGGCGTTTTCTCCTATGAAAGACAAGGGGTGGATGCCTGCCTTTGGACGCTGCTGCCCATAAAAATGTTCAAGCAGTTTGCCGAAGGCAACATAGGGGTCCTGGACAACGAGCAGATTCTTGTCTGTGCTTTCGGTCCCCGGTCTTACTAAAATAGCGGAAGCTTTTGTAATTACAAGTTTTTCACCGTATTTGGGGTTGGCGAAAAACGAAATATCCCCGCTTTTCGCCTCATCGAGACTATTAACCCCGCTGATGATGACGTTGGCATCGCCAATGATTTTGCCGTCCAGCAGAACGGCCAGTTCGCTTAAGGTCTTTTCCAAGAATATACTACCTTGATTTCTTGAGCTTATTGAATTCCTGCGTGACCCTCTGGGTCAGGTTGTTGTCCTTGGAATGGTAGGCAATGGTAGGGTTACTCAGATCCATGATGAGGGTGTATCCTTCCTTTTCGCCGATATTGCCTACGATCTTCATTATTTCCGGGACATTCTTGCCGAGGAATTCCTGACGGCGGCCTTGAATGTCGTCGTTGGCGTCTTTAACCAGATCCTGATAGTCGCGGAACTTTTTCTGGTAGGCCTGCTCCTTGTCTTTCATGGCTTTTTCGGTCAGGACGGGGCGCTGCTTTTCCATCTCATCCTTCAGCCGCTGTAATGCCTTCTCCTGGTCCTGAATGGTCTTTCTGGTCTTTTCATAGCTCTTTTTGAGATCTTCTCCCGCGGTCTTGCCGATATCGGAGTTCGTCAGGACCTCTTCCACATTAATAAAACCGATTTTCTCAGCCCTTGACAATTGAGGATTCCCCAGGGACAGGGAAAAAACAAGACCAGCTACAATTGCCATAAATAGATATTTTTTCATGCTCATCCTCCACTTTTATTAATCATTACATATTCATGCCGATGGTGAATTCCCATCTGTACGGATCTTCACCGGGCTTCCTGTCCAAAACATAACCCCATTCAAGTCGCAACGGACCGATGGGAGAATACCAGCGGATACCCGCCCCGGCGGTTTGGCGCATATCACCGAGATTGTACCCCCCGAATGACTGTTCTCCACCCCAGGCGTTGCCCGTATCATAGAACACGACCCCCTTCATGCCTGCATTCTTGATGAGGGGGAAAACAAAGTCGGCGCTTAAACACAGCATGGTCGTGCCGCCGATCAGGTCATTCGTGACCGGATCTCTGGGACCGACATCCCTTAACCCCCTCAAGGTGCTTATCCCCCCGAGGTAATACCTTTCATAAATGGGAAGCGGTTGGCCTTCATTTGCCTGAAGGTAGCCTATTCGTCCCCGGAGGTCAAAGACGGTTTCTAACGGAAAGGGAAAGTAAACGGCCGTAGAACCCGTATATTTGGTGAAACTTGTCGACCCTCCCAGGATGCCGCCGGCCTGGAGAATTGTGGCCGCATTTTTCGAACCCGTGGTGGGGAAAAAGTTGTCGTCCGTCGTGTCCCGGGAAAGAGTGAACCCCATACTGCTCGTTGTGGAGGACCCTGCCTGCTGCTTGATATAAGTGGATGCCGTGGATAGAACATCCTGCACATCCGAAAATGCCAGGGTGTAGGAGACATATCCCATGATCCTCTCCCATACGGGATGCCCGAAAACGGAGCCAAAGCCCTTTGTCTTCAGGTTATAGGTATCGTAGCTGCGGCTGGAATTCCAGAGGTCGAACTTGCTCCATATGGGCATGTCAAAGAGCCAGGGCTCTGTAAAGGAGAGATCATAGTAGGTTGATACGGAACCGATATTGGCCTTCAGGTTCAGGATTTGCCCCCGGCCGAAGAGATTTTCCTGGGTTACCGAGGCCATCGCCATCGCCTTATCCAGGGCGCTGTATCCGGCGCCCATACTGAACATGCCCGTCGGCTTTTCCTTGACGCGGATATTGACATCGGCAAGGGTGTCATCGGGACCCTTTTCGGATTGAAAATCCACTTCCTCGAAATATCTCATCCGCATCAGATTACTGTAGCTGCCCTTCAAATTCGTACTACTGTAAAGATCGCCTTCTGCGATCAAGAGATTTCTCCGGATGACCTTGTCTCTGGTCTTCGTGTTTCCGGATAAAGATATCCGGTTGAAATAAACCGTATTACCTTTCTTGATCTGATAGATGACATCTACGGTAAGATCCTTATCGTTGACTTTGGTCATGGGCGATACATCCGCGTACGCATAGCCTTCGTCATTACAGGCCTGGGTCAGGAGATCCATGTCTTTAATGATGGCCCCGCGGTCAAAATTGTCCTGTTTCCTGATATTCAATTTTCCCATCAGTTCCGAGCGTTTTATTTTCAGCGCATCGCCCGTAATGTCCACCCTGCCGATTTTAAACCTTCGGCCTTCGGTGATGGGAATCTTGATGTAGATGCCTTTCTTATCGAAGCTGATATTCGGTTCCCCTACATGGGCGTTGATAAACCCGTTATTCAGGTAAAAGGCGTTGAGCTTGTTGGCGTCTTGTTTGAGATCGTCTTTTTTGAGGAGGCCCGAATCGGTAAAATAATGGAAAAATCCCTGTTCTTCGGTCTTCATAAGCCCCTTGAGTTCTTTTTCCCGGTAAGACTGGTTTCCCTCGAAGGATATCTTTTTAATGTAGGTCTTGTCATTTTCCTTGATGCTGAAGACGACGCGAATGTCTTTTTCTTTTTCCTTTTCAATAGCATAGGTGATTTCGGCGTTGTAATAGCCTTTGTTGTCGTAAAGGGTTTTGATCTTTTCGATGGAGGACGTAATCCTTTCCCGATTCAGGGCCTGACGGGTCTTGAAAGTCAGGGCGGCTTCAATGTCCTTGGTGTCTAATTTCTTGTTTCCCTTGATTTGAATATCCGTAATGAGACCCTTTTCTTTCACGATGAAGGTGATCACCCGTCCGTCCGCTGTTTCCGTGACGTCGGCGACCACGTCGTCAAAATATCCAAGTTTGTAGATGGCCCGGATATCATCGGCGAGACCGCTTTCGGAGTAAATACTTCCCTGGGTGCTCTTGAGGACCTGATTTAGGGCGCTGCTTTCGATCTTTTTGTTTCCCTGAAAACTGATGCGGGCAATCCGTTGGGTAGCGGCGATCTTGATCAGGATGTCCCCGCGCAGTTGGGCGGCTATGGAAGAGATACTTTCCGGACCTTTCCCCTGCGCAGAATATGGCGGCAGAAATTTGCCGGCCGTTACGTCATAGATCTTGACATCGACATTCAGTCTCTCCCCTAATTCGGTCAGGGTTCCGGAAACGACGTATGACGCCCCCGTGATCTTGCCCATGGCGACGACAGTTGCGTCATCCCCTTTTCGATCCGCCATGAGCTGCATGATCTTTTCCTTGGGGGTGAGCTGAACATTTTTTGCTTTATTCAACTCCCGGGCAAGGTTGTCATAAAGAGCCCCCTGGAGAAAGGCCGCCGGACTTTTACTGTACACGGTGAAGGGCAGCAGGGATACCTTGACGGGTTCGGCCGCCGAAATAGCTGTCGGGTGAAGAAAAATCACCCCCAAGAGCATCCCGAGGCTAAGCCCAAGGGTAAGGATGGTACAACTTATGGGTACCGCCGCTTTTTTATGTCGATGAGATGTCATATGTCCTTCCATCGCGGAGACCGACTCTTTTTTGCATGCGGTCCGCCAGGCTTTTGTTATGGGTGACCACCACCAACGTAATTTTTTTTGAGATATTGAGTCCTAACAGAATGTCTTCTATCTTTTTTCCTGTTTCCGTGTCAAGGTTTCCCGTCGGTTCATCGGCAAGAAGAATGTCTGGTTCCATGACCAAGGCCCTGGCGACGGCCACCCGCTGTTGCTCCCCGCCGGAAAGCTCACCCGATTTATGGGTGAAACGGTGAGCGAGACCGACGGTCTCCAGCAGCGACTCTGCCCGCTGTTTCGCCTCTCGGCGGGAAAGGCCATGAATCAGGGCCGGCATCATGGTGTTTTCCAGGGCGCTGAATTCAGGCAGCAGATTGTGGAGTTGAAAGACAAAGCCGATTTTCCTGTTCCTGAACTTGGCAATTTTATTATCATCCCAAGAGAAGATATTTATATCATCAAAGAGGACCGTTCCGGAAGTGGGGTGATCCAGGGCGCCCAGGATATGGATCAAGGTGCTTTTCCCGGCCCCGGAAACTCCCAGCATGGCCAGGGACTCCCCCCTCCGGATTTCGAGGTTCAAACCCTTCAAGACCTCGATATTGTTGCCGTCTTTTATAAATGTCTTTTTCAGATCCTTAACCAGAATCACTAATCGTACCTCAAAGCTTCCGCCGGATCCAGTCTCGAGGCGCGCAGCGAGGGATAGATCGTCGAGAAGAAGCAGATCGTCATGGCGCCGATAATGATCATGGCAACGTCGCCATAATTAACCTTCGAAGGCAGTTCCGTCAGATAGTAAACGTCTCCCGGGAGGATTTTAATGCCTAAAATACGCTCCACATACAGCGATATACTTGCCAGATTCAAGGCAACCAGCAATCCGGCAATGGTCCCGAGAAAGGTCCCGATGGCGCCGATAATGATTCCCTGAAAAACGAAAATCTTCATAATCTGACGAGAAGTTGCCCCCATGGATTTGAGAATGGCAATATCCTTTGACTTCTCCATAACGACCATGATCAGGGTCGTTATGATATTGAAAGCCGCCACGAGGACAATGAGGCTCAGAATGATGAACATGACCCGCTTTTCCAGCCTCAGGGCGGAGAAAAGATTCTTGTTCATCTCCATCCAGTTTCTTGCCCAGTAGGGATAACCCAGCTTTTTTTCCATATCCCGGGCGATTACATCAGCCTGATAAATATCATTAACCTTGATTTCCAGCCCGGTGACCATCCCTTTCATATTAAGAAATTCCTGGGCGTCGGGCAGGGAAATGTATGCCAAAGTCGAATCATATTCGTAAAATCCCGAATCGAAGACGCCGGCAATCAGAAAGCGCTTCATCTTCGGGATCATCCCCATGGGCGTCGAGATGCCCATGGGCGATACGACGGTAACGGTTTCAAAGAGGAAAACACCCAAATGTTTAGCCAATTCCTTGCCGATAAGGATGCCGGGAAGCTCGGCGACGTCATTGGATAGTTTTAAATGGGCTCGTTCGGTTACCTTGAGATAGGCTATTTTGCCATCCCTGATTTTCCCCAGGCTGATGACGCGAAAGGCACTTTCCGGTTCCAGGCCTCTTAAAACGACACCCGTAACGCCCTGGTTACTCTTCAACATGGCCTGACTGTATATGAAAGGCGTCGAGGCAACAACGCCGTTTAATACTTCCACATTTTTTGCCAGCTTGTCATAATCCTTCATCGGCCCCGTGTGCTCCATCAGCAGGATATGGGAGTTCATCCCCAGGATCTTGTTGCGGAGGTCCGTTTCAAAGCCGTTCATCACGG
>DMAT01000155.1 GCA_003451635.1 Syntrophus sp. (in: bacteria)
GGCTCATGTCCTACGGTATCTATCCCTCCCCGGAGACAATGGATAAAGCGGATCTGCTGCCGGTGATGTCTTTCAAGACGCGGATCGTGCTGCTGAAGGATTTCCCGAAAGGATACAGCATCGGTTACAATCGTACTTACATTACCGATAAAGCGACCAGGATCGCAACGATACCGATAGGCTATGGCGACAGCTACGGTGTCATTCTCTCCAATCAGGGAGAGGTTCTCATCCGGGGGAAGCGCGTACCTGTCATCGGGCGGGTCTCCATGGATATGTGTACTGTGGATGTGAGCGGTATCCCCGATTGCCAGGTTGGCGACGAGGTCGTCCTCATGGGGCGGCAGGGGCAGGAATCAATCTCCGCCAATGAAATTGCCGGTCGCGTGGGGAGCATCAGCTACGAAATCCTTTGTGCCCTGGGGAAGAGGGCGCCCCGGTTGTTTATCCACAAGGGAAAGGCGGACACCGTCCTGCCCAGGCTCCGGCGCATCTATATCCCTGATGAAGAGCGGTCCATCGACCGGATCGACAGCATCATTCGGCAGTGTTTTCAAACCCGGGCCCGGAGTGAGGAATTAGGGGATGCCATTTATTACGAAATGTTCGAGACCCTCTTCGGGAAAGAGGATCGACAGTTGGAATTGCGGGAAGACTTCCGTTATGATATTACCGTCGCCGAGGTCGATGCCGGGAAAAACGGGACAGCGGCCCGAAGCGATGACGTCCTGAACGTGACCACCAGGGTGTCTTATAAGAAAACCTTGAAAAACAACGCCTTCGTCATTGGCTGTGCCTTTGACAATGAACAGTTGGCAGCGTTTTTTGAAGATCCCCGGTGCGAATATCGCTGGCTGATGAGCCGGGGGGAGCATCTGGTCTTGGAACGGGATTTTCGCGTCGCCAGGGTGAGCATCGATGACGTGGATGTTCCCATCATCAGCACCGAAATGACCTCCCGGGGCTATGAGGTCTGGTGCAGCCATGAGGACCTGCGGGAAAAGCTAAATACCCAGGTGGAAGTGGCCATCGAAATATTTACGAAGAAATCCCGGGCGAACAACATTTTTTCCGTCTATGTCGTTTATCCGACCCGGGGACTCGATATTTCCTTCAATTATGAGCAAACGGGCTTCCGGCATGTCCGGGAGGTAAGTTTTTTTGCAGGCAAGCATCCTTATCCGGAAGTCATTCGGGAAAAAGGAAAATATATCCGTCTCCGGGCGCCGAATCATACCTGGGTATTTCCGAACAGTGGTGTGACCTTCGTCTGGGATACTTAGGAATTGTAGGTACATAGGGAGGCAGTTTAAAGTTGATGAATAAATTACGGGTAGGTATTATCCTGGGAGGGATGTCATCGGAACGGGAGGTGTCCCTCAACAGCGGTCGGAATGTCTATGACAATCTCGATCCCGAATACTATGCGGGGGTGCCGCTGTTTATGGACGGCGACGGCGGTCTCTGGGAGATCCCCTGGCAACTGGTATCTCAGAATACGACCGTTGATATAGCGGAACGTCTGGCAAGCGAAGCCCGGCGAATACCCTATGAAGCATTGAAAGAGAACATCGATTTTGCCTTCATTTCCCTCCACGGTAAATACGGCGATGACGGCTGTATCCAGGGTCTCCTCGAACTCCTCGGGATTCCCTACACGGGGCCGGGGGTCCTGGCGTCCGCCCTGGGGATGGACAAGCATATTCAGCAGAAAATATTAGCGGCGGCGGGGGTTGATGTCCCGAAAAGCACGGTCGTGTATGAGGATGAATGGTTGCGGGCGCCGGAGGAGGTAAGGGAAAAGCTACGGGAAAATTTTGCCCTGCCCTTTTTTGTCAAACCGGTCCGGGAGGGATCGAGCGTCGGGGTGGGCAAGATTCAGGATATGGCCGATCTGGATGGGGTTATAAAAGAGGCCTTGCGCTGGGACCGGGCGGTGCTGATCGAGGAATTCCTCGAAGGCATCGAGTTTTCCTGTATCGTTCTGGAACGGGATGGCGAGATCGCACCCCTGGATCTGACAGAGATTTATCCCCAGAGCGCCTTTTACACCTATGACGACAAATACATGCCGGGACGTTGCCGTAAATTCACGCCGCCGAAAAACATTCCCCGGGAAACAGCGGAGATAATCAAGGCGGAAGCCACGCGCGCCTTTGAAGTGCTCGGGTTTCGCTCCTACGGACGCATCGACGGGTTCTATCTGAAGGACGGCAGGATTTTTATTACCGATCCGAATTCCTCCTCGGGCATGGCCCCGTCTTCATTCTTTTTTGAGCAGGCGGCGAGCGCCGGGATGTTGCCGTCGATGATGATCACAACCTTGATTCAGAACGCCCTAGCCATTCACGAGGGGAAAAAGGGGCCGCTTTAGGAAAGCAGCAGGCAATAGGGGACAGGCAGCAGGGAAATATGGGGGTGCCCACATTTTTCCCGACTTCGTAACTACATCGTCATTCCTGTTTTTTCGGGAATGACGATTTGACAATTTGCAGAAAAAATTTACAGGTTATACCGGACTGACGCGAAGGAATAACAGATTAGTAAAAGGGAGTCGTAAATGGCAGATGAAAAGGTGTCTAAAAAGCTCAGAGTAGCCGTCATCATGGGAGGAGTTTCCTCAGAGAAGGAGGTTTCCCTGGAGAGCGGCCGGAATATATTCAGCAAGATGGATCGGAAAAGATTCGATCCCCTGGCAGTGTTTATGGACTCTCAGGCCCGCCTCTGGGATATCCCCTTGAAGCTCCTCATGAGAAACAGCACCAGGGATATCGAAGATGATCTGGAAACAGAGGCC
>DMAT01000158.1 GCA_003451635.1 Syntrophus sp. (in: bacteria)
TCCTGGTCGCGGCCACTGCACGGGGCAAGGACTTCGCCGCCCGTCTTGCCGCCCGTCTCGATGCCGGTCTCTGTAGCAACTGTATAGCCCTGCACCGGGAGCAAGATGGGACTATCGTTATGGAGCGACTGGCTTATGGCGGCGCCGCCGTACAGCGGCTTAGNNAATGGCGACGATTCCCCCCCGGACCTTTGCCCCTGCCCCCGCAGATCATGGGCGGTCAGGAGAAATCAGGAAACTGCCGCCCCCGCCACCTACCCCCGTCAGGGTGATTGCCAGGAAAACAAAAGAACGGAGCTCTCAGGACATCACGGAGGCCAAAGCGGTAATTTGCGTGGGCCGGGGCATGGAGAAGCAAGCGGATATTGGCATTGCCCGTCAATTGGCGGATCTGGTCGGGGGGGCGGTCGGTTGCACCCGCCCGATCTCGGAGGAGTTGCATTGGCTGCCCGATGACCTCTGCATCGGTCTTTCCGGGGTTCAGGTGAAGCCGGATCTGTATATCGGCCTGGGCGTCTCCGGGCAGATCCAGCATGTCACGGGCATTCGCGGCGCCCGGGTGATCTGCGCCGTCAACAAAGACGAAAACGCCCCGATTTTCCAGGCCGCCGACCTGGGAATCGTCGGGGACCTCTACGATGTGACACCAAAGCTGATCGAGGAATTACTGAAGGCGACCAGCCGCTAAGGCGTTCTGCAGAACAACCGCCTTTTCCCCGTTGACCATGGCAAACCCCTGATCGAGGAGTTTGACCGTCTCTTTGTTTCGGAATTTCGGATTATTCGACCCCATGAGAACGGCTAGAAGACGGGTATCTCCATGTTTGGCCGTGGCGGCGATATGCCAGCCCGCCTTCCCGACATAACCGGTCTTCAGACCGTCCGCACCGGGATAATGTCCCAGAAGGCGATTCCGGTTGAATTGGGTGATGCCGTTATACGAGTATTGCTGCATGGAATGAATGGCCAGGGAAGCGGGAAATTTTTCCAGATAGGCGGTAGAAAGTTTGACGATATCCGCAGCCGTTGTGTATTGGCCCTTTGCCGGCAGGCCGTTGGGGGTCTTGAAGCAGCTCTGGGTCATGCCCAGCTTTTTTGCCTGAAGATTCATTTGCTCGACAAAGGCCTCGACGGTTCCCCCCAGATGTTCGGCGACGGCCACGGAGGCGTCATTGGCGGATACGACGGACATTCCCGTAACCAGTTCCCCCAGTGTCGCCTCGGTGTTCGGTTCAAGATACATCCTCGTCCCCCCCATGCGCGCGGCTCGGGGGCTGATGCGGACCCGGTCCGACCACCGGGCCTTCCCGGCGTAGACAGCGTCATAAACCATGTAAAGACTGAGCACCTTGGTGATGGAGGCGGGTTGCATGGCAAGGTTGGCGTTCCGGCTCTGGAGGATCTTCCCCGTTGTCATATCCATGAGGACAATGGATTTAATTGCCGGGGCAACAGCCTTCGCCTTGGGAGCGGCAGCCCTGTTTTGTTTCTTCTTGGTCTTTTTTGCTTCGACGGGGGCGACAAAAACCAGGCACATGAGAACGATCAGAATGATTTGCAGTTTTGCGAAACGGGGCATGTATTTTAATCCTGAGAAAATACGGCCCCCGGTAATCCCGTCGATTCGGGTTCCAGGGGCCGCATGGGTTGATTCCTATTTATTTGCCGCCAGGTATCCCTTCGCCAGGGCGGTGTTGACATGGACAACGCCCTTGTTCAGGGTCCGGAAGGGGTAGTCCTCGGTGACGATGGGCAGCTTGTCCGCCTGTTCCTGGGTCTTGATCACGGAGCCCGCGGGAACATAGCGGCCATCGGCAACGGTTACCCCCATGAGGATACAGCCAGGCTCAATGACACAGTTCCTGCCGACGAAGGATTTGAAGACCAGTGACTTCATGCCGACGAAGGTCTCGTCGAGAACTACGGCGGGTCCGTGGATCTGGACCTGATGGGCTAAAGACACCCGGCCGCCCACATAAACGGCATATTTCTTCCCATCCACTTCAAAGAGGTTTTTTTCAATGACCTGGCCGTTCATCTCCGTTTCCAGGGCGTGAATGACGACCCCGTCCTGGACATTGGCATTGTCGCCGACGAAAAGGGGTTGCCCTTCGTCGCCCCGGACCGAGGCAAAGGGAGACACCATGACATTCTTTCCCAAGATGACATTGCCGATGACTGCCCCCAGGGGATGGACGTAGGCCGTCGGGTCAATTACGGGATCGTAGACTTTGGAACTAAAATCCGTCAAAACATTTTTTCCAATCATAGCTGTGTTTCCTCCATAATGTTGAAATTATACATCTTTTTATAGCCCATTTCGGGAATATATTCAAGGCGTATTTATTGGCATAAAAAAGAAAAAGATTATCATTTTGCCCTTTCCCGGCGTATCAATTCCCCCCAGAGAGCAACGACCTGTTCCTGTGTTTCCTCGTGGGAGCCTTCGTTGTTGACGATCAGGTCGGCCAGGGACAGTTTGTCCTGGATGGGCATTTGAGCGTTCAGACGGGAAAGGGCCTCTTCCCGGGTATAGCCATTCCTGGCCATGAGGCGCCGGAGTTGCTCCTCCGGGGAGATATAGACGAGTAGAACCACGTCCACCATCTGCTTCATCCCCGCCTCGATGAGGAGCGGCACATCGGAAAGGACGATAGCGTCCGCTTTTTCCTCTTTTATTTCTTCCAGCTGGCGGCGCCAGGCCGTAAAGACGGCGGGATGGACAATGGCGTTCAGTTGGGCCATCTTATCCTGATCGGCAAAAACAATCGCCCCGAGTCCGGTCCGGTTGATCGTCCCGTCCTCGTTTAGGATCTCCGGACCAAAAGCGTCAATTATTGCCCGCCAGACCGGCATTTCCGGCTTTTCCATCCCATGGGCCAGGATATCAAAATCGATATGGAAGGCCCCCTTCTCAACCAGCATGGCGGCGACGGTGGATTTGCCGGACGCAATGCCCCCTGTCAGTCCAACATTCAGCATTTATTGCTTGTTACGGAGATGGATTAGACGCAGCCCCTCCAGGGTAAGCATGTCATCCACGACTTCGATGGTTTTTGTTTCCGGGGCGACGATTTTTGCCAGACCGCCTGTGGCGATGACCATGGGATTGCTTTTTACCTCTCCCCGCATCCGTCCGACGATTCCGTCCACCAGGCCGGCATACCCATACATAATCCCTGCCTGCATGCTGCTCACCGTGTCCTTGGCGATGATAGCCCTGGGTTTGCTCAACTCGACCCGGGGGAGCTTCGCCGCCCGCTCGAAGAGGGCCTCACTGGAGATCATGATCCCCGGCGCGATGCATCCGCCCATATACTCCCCTTTGACGGACACATAGTCAAAGGTTGTTGCCGTGCCAAAATCAACTATGATCAGGTCGCGCTTGTATTTTTCATATGCCGCCACGGCATTTACGATCCGGTCCGCCCCCACTTCCTTGGGGTTGTCGTAGTAGATAGGCATCCCCGTCTTGACGCCCGGTCCTACGATGAGCGGCTTCAGATGAAAATATTTCTCACAGAGGGGCTCCAGAATATTGAGCATCGGCGGGACTACGCAGGAGATGATGATGTCGGAGATTTTTTTGGAACTGATCTTGCTGGACTTGTAGAGGTTATAGATCAGCATCCCGTATTCGTCGACGGTATGATCGACAACCGTTCTTATCCGCCAGTCATGGACGAGGTTCTCCCCGTCGAATAAACCCAGTACGGTGTTTGTGTTTCCTACATCAACGACAAGCAGCATAAGTCTACTCCTTCAAGAGATGAACATCTCCGGCGATGACCCGCTGGGTCGTGCCGTCGGCGCCTCGCATCATAATGGTCCCGTCCTCGTCAATCCCCATGACCACCCCGGTTTGCACGTCTTCCCGGAAAACCACCCGGATCGGCCGTCCCACGATGTCGGCGTAACGGAGCCAGGCATCCCGGACCCCGGGAAAACCGACGCCGAGGAAGACCCTATACCATGTTTCAAAAAAGTTCAACAGTCCGGAAATGACTTCAATACGGTCATGGGTTTTGCCGGTCTCGATTTTAAGGGATGTGGCAGTGTCGTAAAGGGCCGGCTCGAAATCCTCGCGGTTCATGTTGATGTTCAGGCCGACGCCCAGGATGATAAAATCCACGCCCCTGGCCGAGGCGTTCATCTCCGTGAGGATGCCGCAGACCTTTTTCCCCGCGATAAGGACGTCGTTAGGCCATTTTATGGTCACATCCTTCAGGCCGCAGGCGGCAAGCAGCTCTGCCACGGCCACCCCGGCCACCAGGGTGAGTTGGGGGGCGGCAGGGGGATCGATGCGGGGTCTCAGGATAATGGAAACGTAGAGGTTGCTTCCCGGCGGGGACTGCCAGATGCGATTCAGGCGGCCCTTTCCCTTCCCCTGGGCGTCAGCCACGACGACCGTGCCCTCCGGGGCGCCATCCCTGGCCAGGCGGCAGGCCATGATATTGGTGGAGTCGATTTCCGGGAAATACCGAACATTTCCACCAATCTTCTTCCCCGCAAGCCGCTCCTTTAATGCCTCTTCCGTATAATTCATCCAGCAGAGGCCGTCATTGAATGAGGAGGGAGATGTCCGCCGCGCGGACGGAATGGGTCAAGGCCCCCACGGAGATGAAATTGACGCCCGTCGCGGCGATGGCGCGGACATTGTCCAGAGTGACATTTCCCGATGCCTCCAGAGGTACACGTCCGGCTGTTGCGGCCACAGCGGTCTTCATGTCATCGGTGCCCATATTGTCGAGCATGATTACGTCAGCACCCGCGGCCAGGGCCTCTTCCAGTCCGCCAAGGTTCCGGACCTCCACCTCGATCTTCAGGGTGTGGGCGACGCCCCGGCGGGCTCGGCGGACCGCCTCCGTGATGCCTTCGGCTGCCGCAATGTGATTGTCTTTGATCAGGACGCCGTCGTAGAGGGCGAAGCGGTGGTTCTGCCCGCCGCCAATCCGGACGGAGTACTTGTCCAGAAAGCGAAGTCCCGGCGCGGTTTTACGGGTGTCGAGAATTCTGGCCTCTGTGCCGGCGATGGCCCGGACAAAGGCCCTTGTTGCCGTGGCGATGCCGCACATCCTTTGCAGCAGGTTCAGCGCCGTCCGCTCCGCCATGAGGATGGATTTGAGAGATCCGGATATTTCCGCGAGGAGCGTCCCGGGCCCAACCTCCTGTCCCTCGGCGGCCAGGATGGTAATGATAAGTTTGGGATCAACCTGACGAAAGGTCTCCCTGAAGACCTCGCCGCCGGCGACAACCAGCCCTGATTTGGCGATGGTCCGGGCGGCGCCGTTCTCTTCGCCCGTAAGTATGGCATTGGAGGTAACATCCGCCGCACCGATGTCCTCCTCGAGGGCGTTGCATATCAGCTTTCTGATTCGTGCCCGATCATAGTCGTTCAAAGGGAGCGGTTCCATTATGGAGCCTCAGGTCGCCAGTTCCTGTAGTTTTTTCAAGGCCTTCTCGATCAGCAGGTGCTTTTCTCTGAGTTCTTTATGTTTTTCTTCTTCCTTCTGAACTACGGCCGCGGCGGCCTTGGCAAGAAAGTCGCGATTGGCAAGTTTTCGGGAAACAATAGCCAGCTCCTTCTCCAGTTTGGCCCGGTCCTTTTCCAGA
>DMAT01000335.1 GCA_003451635.1 Syntrophus sp. (in: bacteria)
GGTCCAGGATGAGCAGGATCACCACAGTCGCCAAGAAGATTAAATTCTTTTTTGTCATAATAGCTACGCTACTTGAGGTTGGGAAGACACCGTCCGCAGATTGTGGGGTGTTCCGGGTCTTTCCCCAGATCCTCGCTGTAGATCCAGCAGCGGTCGCATTTCTGGCCCCGGGCCTTGGCAACGCCTACGTACAGGCCCTCGATCTCCTTGCTTTCGTAGGGATCGGCGGCGAGGGCGCCTTTTTCCACCACATCCAGTTGTGAGACGATCTGGAGGGCCCGCAGATCTTCCCGGTGCCCCGCAACAAGCTCCTTGAGTTTCTCAGGCAAGGCGATGGCCACGGCGGCGTCGAGGGAATGACCGATAACCTTGTTCTTCCTTGCCGTTTCGATGGCCCGGGAGATTTCCCCCTTGACGTCGATTAGGGACCGCCATTTCTCGCCCAGGGCTTCATCCAGATAAGCCGGGTTGACTTCCGGAAACTGAGTGAGATGAACACTCGCCGGTTTTCCCGTATAGGCGGGCATGGCGCTCCAGACCTCTTCGGCGGTGAAGGTGAGGATCGGGGCCAGGAGACGCATCATCGTTTCGAGTATGATCTCCATCGCCGTCTGGGCGGAGCGGCGCTGCCTGGCTGCCGCCTTGGAAGTGTAGAGGCGGTCTTTGAGGACGTCTAAGTACAGGGCGCTCAGGTCCACGGTGCAGAAGTTGTAGAGGGTGTAGTAGACCATGTGGAACTGATACTTGTCATAGGCCTCCCGAACCCGGCGGATGATCTCTTGAAGGCGGTTTAGGACCCAGCGGTCCATCTCTTCCATGTCCTCATAGGCCAGCCGGTCCTGGTCGGGATCGAAATCGGAGAGATTGCCGAGGATGTAGCGACTCGTATTGCGGATCCGCCGGTAGGCCTCGACGAGACGGGTGAGGATCTCCTTGGAGATGCGGATGTCGTCGGTGTAGTCTTCCGCCGCCACCCAGAGGCGCAGGATCTCGGCGCCGTATTCGCTGATGATCTCTTCCGGTTCGATGACGTTGCCGACGGACTTGGACATCTTCTTGCCTTCTCCGTCGACGACGAAACCGTGAGTCAGGACGGTCTTGTAGGGGGCCCGCCCCCGGGTGCCCACGCATTCGAGGAGTGACGAATGGAACCAGCCCCGGTGCTGATCGCTTCCCTCAAGGTACATGTCCGCAGGGGAACGATGGTCCGGGCGGGTCTCCAGGACGGCGGCGTGGCTGACGCCGGAGTCGAACCAGACGTCGAGGATGTTCGTTTCCTTCCGGAAGGTACGGCCTTCCTTGCAGAACGGGCAGATGGTTCCGGGGGGGAGCAGGTCCTTCGCCTCCCGCTCGAACCAGACATCCGCCCCATGTTCCCGAACCAAGGCGACGATGTGATCGAGGATCTCTTTTGTGAGCAATTCATGCTGGCATTCGTTGCAGTAGAATATGGTGATCGGGACTCCCCAGAGACGCTGGCGCGAGATGCACCAGTCGNNGCCAAGCGGGAATCCATTCCCCCTGGGAGATGGCTTCCAACGCCTTCTTCCGGAGGCTGTTCTTCTCCATGGAGATGAACCATTGCTCCGTGGAACGGAAGATAATGGGCTTCTTGCAGCGCCAGCAGTGGGGATAGGAATGGTCGATGTCCACGAGGCCCAGAAGCGCCCCGACCTCTTTGAGCTTATTGTTGACAGGGTCATTGGCGTCGAAGACGAACAGCCCGGCAAAATCATCAACGTCTTTGGTAAAGCAGCCGTCTTCATCGACAGGGGCGTAGTTGTCCAGCCCGTATTTCATGCCGATTTCATAATCCTCCTGGCCGTGGCCGGGGGCGATGTGGACGCAACCCGTACCTGCTTCGAGGGTAACGAAGGGGGCGAGGATGAGAACGCTTTCCCGGTCAATGAGGGGATGACGGGTCTTGAGGCCTTCCATGACGGCTCCGGGGAACTCGTCGAGGATCTCGTAGGGCTTGCCCCGCCAGCCGAATGCGTCGAGGCAGTAATCGAGAAGGTCTTTGGCTAAAATAAGGACCTCCCCTTCCACCTTGACGGCGACATAGAGGAATTCCTCGTGGAAGGCGATGGCCAGGTTGGCGGGAATCGTCCAGGGTGTCGTCGTCCAGATGACGACGCTCACTTTTTCTCCCGCCAATTTGGGTCGTACGGCGGTGATGTCGGAGATCATGGGGAACTTGACATAGATGGACGGCGTCGTATGATCGCCGTACTCCACTTCCGCCTCGGCCAGGGCGGTTTTACAGGTGGCGCACCAGTAAACAGGCTTCTTGCCTTTATATACGTCGCCGTTCAGGAAGAGCTTGCCGAATTCGGCGACGGTGACGGCCTCATAGTCGTAGGTCATGGTCAGGTAGGGGTTTTCCCATTCCCCGAAGACCCCGAGACGCTTGAACTGGTCCCGCTGAAGATCCACGAATCGCTCTGCATAAGCACGGCAGAAGCGCCGTTTGTCGGCCTGGGAAATCTCATACTTCTTCTCCCCCAGCTCCTTGTCCACCTGATGTTCGATAGGGAGACCGTGGCAGTCCCAGCCGGGGACGTAGATGCTGTCATATCCGGACATGTTCTTGGCTTTGATGACCATGTCCTTGATAATCTTGTTCAGGGCGGTGCCGAGGTGGATGTTGCCGTTGGCGTAGGGGGGGCCGTCGTGGAGGATATAGACTTCCCGGCCTTTGGAGACCGCGCGGATCTGGTGGTAGATTTTCATTTCTTCCCATTTGGCAAGCGTCACCGGCTCCCGGGCGGCGAGATTGGCCTTCATGGGGAAATCGGTCTTGGGCAGGTTCAAGCTTTCTTTGTAATCCATGGCGCGCTCCTTCAATTCTCAAAATTGTAGTAGGGAAGGCTATCATAGAATATGATTGCTTTCAAGGAGAATGCAAAAGCCCCCTGGAAATGTTTCTCCAGGGGGCTCGGCTTTATATCTGCTGCTTAAGTTGTTTTATTACTTACTACATCATGCCGGGGTATCCGCCTCCGCCTCCGGGCATGGGGGGCATACCGCCGCCCTTCTCTTCCGGCTTCTCCGCGATCATGCACTGGGTCGTCAACATCAGGGATGCGACGGAAGCAGCGTTCTGAAGGGCGAAGCGGGTGACCTTCGTGGGGTCGATAACACCGGCGGCGATCATGTCTTCATACTGATCCGTCCGGGCGTTGAAACCATAAGACCCTTTCTTCTCCTTGACCTTCTCGACGACGACTGAGCCTTCCATGCCGGCGTTTGCGGCGATCATCTTCAGAGGCTCTTCGAGGGCCTTTTTGACGATATTGACGCCAACCTGCTGATCCCCTTCCAGTTTCAGCTTGTCCAGGGCGGGCAGGGTGCGGATGTAGGCGACGCCACCACCGGGAACAATTCCTTCTTCAACGGCGGCGCGGGTTGCGTTCAGGGCGTCTTCGACGCGGGCCTTCTTTTCCTTCAT
>DMAT01000251.1 GCA_003451635.1 Syntrophus sp. (in: bacteria)
GCCAGGCAGGCCCCGCCGATGAAAGTGGCGCCCAGATGGATTTCCCCACCCCAGCGAGGCTGAGTTTTTAAAAACAGGAACAGTCCGAGCAGAAAAAGGCCGCTACCAAAAGGTTCTGCATATCCAAGCATGCCGTTAAAGATATATTGAATGAAAGAAAAACTAATCGGCGAAAAAAGATAAACACCCGTCCCGATGAGAGCCCATCGGAGGCCACAAAGCCGGGAGAGGATCAAATAGATGAACAAAGGCAGACAGGCCAGAAAGGCTGTCAGGCCGAGATTGGTGTCGCCGAAAAAGACCCTTTCCAGAGCCCGGGCGTAACGCATGCCCGGGGTCGCATAATAGACGTCTTCAAATCCACGCAAAGCCTCTCTTATATTACCTTGAAAGATCATGCGGGCGATATCTCTTCCCCACGATTCATGAGAGTATCCGTCATCTCCGCCTCCGTGAGGGGTGTAGAGGGCGCCGAGGGGTTTGCCACCGCTAACATAGATGCTTATGTAAATTAATACCAGCGCAACGGCTACAATAGCTGAGGCGGTCAGGAATGGACGCCAACGGACCCGAACTGTCAAAAGGAACAGAACCAGGATACCAATAATCGTCAGGGCATTACCAGCATGCCTGCTCGCGGCGAGCTTATTGTTGAGTTCCAGATGAACCGGGAACTCAGGTTTTATCTCCGGCATAAAAAGGATATAGACTTTTCGCCCAATATCCCCGGGGGAAACCATCCGCCCTTCCGGTTTTTGGTGAACGATTTTTTCAAAGGTACCACCATCCCTTTCCCAGAAAAGGCTGCCCTGCCAGTGTAGAGTGCTGCCGACGGAAGGCTCCGTAAATTCATACATGGTAAAAAAGGGCATCTTCCGCCGATCAGGGGTCCCCCGAAACCACGTGCATCCATATTTAAATTCATTGGCAAACCCGCCTCTGAATTCAGCAAGATTTCTGAAACATATTGCGTCGACTTTTCGGGAGTATTTTGCCGGGCGCCAGAGGGCGTCTGATGACCAAGTGTATAACCTGTCAGGAAGACCACCCCCGGAGGCATTATAGCGCCATGAAAATTGCTCGTAAGGCGGGTTCTGGGGAGGGTAGGCTTTGTCGAATTCCTGCCGCCAGTCGTTGAAGATCACCTTGGGGAGTGATCGCTGCAAGGACTCTCCCTCCTTGAGGTAGCGGAAGATATTGTGACCTTCCTCAATACCTGCAACCGGGAGCATTGTTTTAATAATCAGTATGGCAAGAACAATGCTTCCCGCCCAGAGGATTCTTTTTTTCTCGGGGCGAATATCGCTATGGATCAAGGCGAGAATGCCTGCCAAGAGGAAAAACATCTTCCATGCTTCCAGAATGGGAAGACCGAGTAGGAATAACAGTATACCGATTACGACAATCTTCCCGGAAGTCTGACAGAACCTTTTTGACAAGGGCATCCCTACTTCTATTCCAGAATATGCGGTTCAGGCAGGGGACAGATGAATTTACCTTTGAAACCTTTTTGTTTTAGCTTGGGCACTAGTTCGTCGGCGATATGCCAGGAAAATAAAAGGGCATATTCTGGTTGATCTTCGAATAGGCGCGATTCCTCAAGGACGGGAATGATGGTTCCGGGCACATACTTGCCGATCTTATGGGAACCTTGTATTTCGAGGACATAATCGATAATCCCATCGTCCAGGCCAACATAATTAATTAGTGTGCTTGCACGGGATGGCGCACTGATTCCGTAAATGCGTCCCCCTTTTTCCTTGATTTCCAGAAGCATTTTTTGAAGGCGTAACTTGGAAATGATAACTCTTTTTTTGAATTCCAAAAGGTTTTTCTTATCCAGGACCACAGGGGCCTCTTCTGCGAGAAGTGCGGCAACAGTCTGACTGATGGGATAGTCTCCCTTTCGTGCGGCATAAACGCGAACTGAACCACCATGTGTTGGGATGCGTTTGGCATGAAATATCTCCAAGCCATGCATTTCCAATAGATATTGTATGCTGTGGAGAGAATAATAACGGAGGTGCTCGTGATAAATGGTATCGTACTGAAGCGTTTCTATGAGAGGCAAAAGATAATGAGATTCGGAAATAAAAACGCCGCCTGGCTGCAGAATCTCCATGATCAGATCGACAATGTTATTGACTTTTTCTATGTGGGCAAAGACATTCGTTGCTGTGACTAACTTTGCCTTTCCATATTCAGCCAGGACTCGGGAAACGGATTTTCCCGAGAAATAATCAATGATCGTCGGTATTCCGCGTTCGATGGCGATCCTACCTATTTCCTCAGGTGTGATCCCCAGAACCCGGTGATGATCCTTAAAATTGCTAAGCAGATTCCCGTCATTGGATCCGATGTCCACGACAAGATCGTCCTTTTTCAGGCCGATGATCGTCGTACATTCCGAATAGAGCTCTGCAAAGTTTTCCCGCAGAATCTTGGTGGTGCTGCTTGTATAGGGATATTCCGACGGGAATAGAACCTGGGGATCGACGATCAGCCCGAGCTGAACAAGGTGACATCGGGGACAGTACATGAACTGGGCCGGGTAGCTTGATTGTTCATGGGGCTTTTCGCCAATCAGGCTCATGCGGTTTACTGGTGGCAGGTAGCCAAGAAAGAGGATTGATTCCAAGTCGGGATAATCGCAAATCTGACAGCGATCGACAACGACACTTGAGCCGGTTCCGGCGGCACATGCGATGGATTGATTCTCGGTGGTCATAGAGATACTCCTTTCATGAAGGTTTATTTGCCATATACCAGGACACAGTCCTGTCCAATCCGGAAGCGAGATCAACCTGAGGTGTGAAGCCGAGCCCGGACAGTTTCGAAACATCAGGGCAGCGTCGGGGCGTGCTTCCCAACATCAACTGGCCCGGCTTGATCCGAATTTCCCTTTTGAAGCAGCGAGCCGTCATTTCTGCGAGCTCACGGATAGAAATCTCCTGGTTTGTTCCGATATGATAAATATTGAGGTGTTCCCCCTTTTCGATGACGCGAAGCAAGGCGGTAACAAAGTCATCAATATAGATAAAGGCCCTTGTCTCATCCCCATTTCCCTGTATCGGAAAATCGACGGTCCCTTCCGTTTCGGAGAAGCACTTTTTCATGCGCAAGGCAAACTGGGGAATTACGTGTTCCCATCCCATATCCGGCCCATAGACGTTGTGAGGTCTGAAGATAATGGCCCGGTCAAAAAACTTCCTCCCGTAATTGACCAGGAGAAGTTCGCTGATGATTTTGCCACCGCCATACGAATATCGTGGATTCAGGACGTCCGGGACGATCAGGGGGACCGTTTCATCCGTCGGAATGAAAGGCGGCAACTGGTAGACTTCGGAGCTGGAGGCCAGGATGACTTTTTTTACACCCTCCGCAAGGCAGGCATCCAGAACATTCATCATGCCTTTGACTGCAACCTCCAGAATAACATCCGGTTTCTCATAGAAGAATTCTGTCCCATTGATATAGGCCAAATGACACACACAATCCATTCCTGCGATGGCTTTCCGGACGATAGCAGGGTCGCGAACATCGCCGGTGACAATTTCAATCCGTTCGGCAGCAGCACCAAGTTTCCGGCGGGCTCCACGGGAGTCATTGTCCAATGAGCGGACAATCCCCCCGGAGTTCAGGAGTCCTGCTATCAAACCGCTACCGATAAAACCGGTACCGCCGGTAACGAGAAAGCGCTTATTCTTAATCTCAAATGTTTCTTTCATCGATAATAATCCGGTATTTTTATTTTAATCGAAGGTTTGACACCTTCCGAATTTATCCATGCATGGCGAAGGCCCCAGAGAAACCAGCGCGAATACTCAAGTACCCAGGGACCGAGACGGAAAGAGGATTCACCGCCGTAGAGGCGATCGATGGAAACAATGGGAACTTCTCCCAGTCGAAACCCTGCGTGCTGTGCCTTGATGGC
>DMAT01000165.1:0-166 GCA_003451635.1 Syntrophus sp. (in: bacteria)
GAAGAAGATTCCGCGCTATCGGGAATTAATGAAGGAAGCTACAGAGATAGGCGATACAGGGATAGAGAATATGACTTTGGGCCGGCCCTATCTGCTGGTGCGTCAGGCGATTTTCGAATGGATCGGCGGTTACGAAGAGGAAGGGAATCTGCTCCTTGCCGGGGCT
>DMAT01000165.1:188-2660 GCA_003451635.1 Syntrophus sp. (in: bacteria)
AAGCCCCGCTTCCCCTCATTTCCCAATTGGAAAATGGCCTCAAGCCGGTCTTTGCGATGCCGAGTCCATTGGTTGCCGCCGTTCTTACGGATGTTTTTAAATACGTGCGGCTTATTGACCCGGGAAAATGGTGGCTGGACAAAGAGTCTAAACGTTTGAACGAATTCGCCACGAAAGCGGCAGATCAGCCATGCACCCCCCGGGACGCGGAGAAGATCATCCTTTACGCCTTTGATGAGCGATGGCCGGACCGGGCGCTCATCAACAGGTACGTAAAAAAAATACTCAAACTGGACCCGAACTCACCCATCTTTTGCTACTTCCAGTATTTGTACGACAGAAGCCGGGGAGGTGTTCAACCACCCACGGAAAAGGATCTGAAAAGGCTGAAGGACATTCAGTCCAATGCCGTAGAACGGAACGAACGCCTGCTGATCAATCAGCTGGGCACAGAGATCAGGCAGATCGAAGAATTTCTGTCGTCGCCTCACAGGGATGATGATGACGATGATGACGATTTTGGTGGAGGAAGAGGTAATCGCAAAACCGACGAGCTGAGCGGACTTACGGACGAGTTGATTGAGGATCTTAATAAAATCTTCGGTCCCCGTGGCAAGCCGTCTTCCCGGCGGCAAAAGAAAAGGGCCGATACAGCTCAGACCTCACTTTTCGACGATTCAGACGGCCCTTTTTGATAAAGTTTTATTAGAAAGACGACGATATTATGGACCCCTATGAAGTGTTGGGTGTATCTCCGCAGGCCGACGACGATACGATTCGGAAGACCTACCTGGATTTGGTGCGGCGATTTTCTCCCGATAGTGATCCGGAAGCCTTCAAGCGGATCAGCCAGTCCTACGAACTGGTAAAGAGCGAAAAAATGCGCCTGGAACATTATCTTTTCAACCGGGATGCCCCCGGTGATACGCCTTTTCATGCCTTTCTACAGCACGTCCGGGTCTGCGAAAAGCGAAAGCCGATGGCCTTTGAACAGATGAAAGTGTTTCTACGAAAATGCGCGAAGAGATAGAGGAAGCAAAAGAATTGAATAAATATGAAGAAGTTGACGATAACAGCGTAGAACAAGCAGCAATGCCTCCCTGGCAGGATGAAATCATGGAGAATTGCCGGAGTTGGCTGGAAAATCTTCAGGAAGAACCGGTTTTGGCAGAGACCGACGAGCAACCGGACCTGTATTCCTTCTATGAGGAGCTTTGTGTTCTGCGGAGTGAATTTCGGAAAAACTCCCGGCGCAGTCATGAGACCTTCCTCCAGTTCGGAGAGCATCTGGGGGAATTTCAGGGCGTCATGACATCTTTGGCGCAACGTCTGGACAACTTGACAAAAGAACAGGAAAGTACGGAGGTCCTTGCCCGGCAGGGGATATTGCTGCAAATAGTTGAAATTTACGAGCGATTACGAAGATTTGACGAAAAGATGAGAGAAATGATCTCCCCGCCGCCCGTCCCGGAAGCCGCCACTCCCGGTTTCTGGGAAAGGATTTTGGGTAGAGGCAAGGGCAAGCGGCAAGACAAGATAAATCAGATCACCCATGTGGACCAGGGAGATAGGCAAAATTGGCAAGGTCAGCAGGAGCGGCAGGCAAAGCCGGGCTTTCCCGTCGTTGTCATGGAAGGGCTTTCCCTGACGATGTCACATTTTGATGAGTTTTTGGACCGGGTGGGGGTCCGGCGCACAGCCACCACCGGAGCCCCTTTTGATCCCTCCGTTATGATGGCCGTCGGAGCCGTAGCCACGGACAACTGTCCGCCTCATACGGTTGTTGAGGAGATTTCCGGCGGGTATCTTTATGGGAATCACGTCCTTAAACTGGCGAAGGTAACCGTATCAAAGCGAAAGGAACAATAAAATGGAAATAATCGTTGGCATCGATCTCGGAACGACCAATTCGGAAATCTCCTGCTTGCGCGAGGAAGGGAGGCCCGAGGTAATTCCTGTGGACGGGGAAACGATCATGCCATCCTGCGTGGGCATCGATCACGAGGGCCGACTGCTGGTAGGTCGAACCGCAAAGAATCAGATGGTAGCCAATCCGGAACAAACCATCCTGTCCATCAAACGCCGCATGGGGGAAAAGATCACATTTCCGCTCGGAGACAAAGGCTTCAGCCCCGAGGAGATATCTTCCTTCATCTTGGGGAAACTCAAAAGCGCTGCGGTAACATATCTCGGACAAAAAGTGGAGAAAGCTGTCATCACGGTTCCGGCGTATTTTGATGACGCCCAGCGGCAGGCGACCCGGGAGGCCGGCATCCTGGCGGGGCTCGATGTGGTCCGGATTATCAACGAGCCGACGGCGGCCGCTCTGGCCTATGAGGCCGGTCATGAAGAGAAACAACGAATACTGATCTATGATCTGGGTGGGGGAACATTCGACGCCTCAATTGTGGAAATGGAAAACGGCATCGTGGAAGTCAGATCCAGTCACGGCGACACCCATCTCGGCGGCGA
>DMAT01000254.1 GCA_003451635.1 Syntrophus sp. (in: bacteria)
CTTGATACGATTGAGACGGGGGTAGCCGTCGGTGTGGCCATGCAGGCTGGTATAGTGAAGTATGGCGACGCCCAGGGGGCCATTAATCTTGTCAAGGAAATCGGCAAGGGAACGCCTCTCGGCAGGATCATCGGCAACGGCGCCGCCGTCACGGGCAAGGTATTCGGGGTGGAGAAAGTTCCCGTCGTCAAGGGTCAGGCGATGCCTGCCTACGATCCCCGGGCCGTACAGGGCATTGGCGTCACCTATGCCACGAGCCCCATGGGTGCCGACCACACGGCCGGTTACAGTATCGCGACCAACATTCTTAAGAGCGGCGGCTTCGTCGATCCATTGAAGCCCGAAGGCCAGGTGGCGCTCTCCCGGAACCTGCAGGTTGCCACCGCCGCCATCGACTCGACGGGGATGTGCCTGTTTATCGCCTTTGCCATTCTCGATCAACCGGACACCTTCCAGTCCCTCCTCGACCTGTTGAACTCCTTCTACGGTCTGGAACTGACGGCAGACAGCGTTACGGAACTCGGGAAGAAGGTGCTGGAAATTGAGCGCGATTTCAACCGTCGCGCCGGCTTCACCAAAGAGGACGACCGCCTGCCGCGGTTTTTCTACACCGACCCCGTACTTCCTCATAATGTCACTTTCATGGTGAAGGACGAAGAGTTGGACACTTTGTTCGATTGGTAAACCCATCCCCACCTCTAACCCTCTCCGTGAAGGGGAGGGTTAGAGGTGTTGGTATGTTCTCTCCCCTTGGCAAAGGGGGATTCAGGGCGATTATTTGAAGGAGTATTCAAGTGAGAGTTACCGTCAAATTGTTCGCTTCCCTGCGCAAGGGTCGGTTTGCCGTTGACGACTTCGATTACCCGGAGGGCGCCACAGTAGGTCAAATCCTTGCATCATTGCAAATCCCTGAAGGGGAGGCGGCCATAATTTTCATCAACGCCCGCCACGGGGGGCCGGATTCTCCCCTCAAGGAAGGAGACCTGGTGGCGATCTTTCCGCCGGTGGGGGGCGGTTAAAATGGAAAGTCTCAAGGAATGCCTTTTGGCCCGAGCCAACCATGGGCTGATCTCTCTTTCCGTCCAGACGTGGGCGGCACAAAATTTCGGGCTCACTTTTCCAGCCGTTGAGGAAGCCATCCTCGATCTGAATCTGCTGCCTGCACGCTACCAGCGAAATCAACGGAGCCTTTCCTGTGGGCAGCAGCTTTCCCTGTTCCGAAGCAAAGTAGCCGTGATCGGCTGCGGCGGTCTGGGAGGCTATATTATCGAGGAACTGGCGCGACTCGGCGTCGGTCATATCACCATTGTCGATCCGGATACATACGAGGAGCATAATCTGAACCGCCAGTTGTTTTCTAAGCTTGACAACCTGGGGCAGCCAAAGGTGGCCGTCGCCGCCGACAGGATAAAAGAGATCAACCCCGCAGTAACCATCGTGCCGGTTCAGAAAGCCTTCACGGGCAAAAACGGCAAGGGTCTTATCGGGAAAGTAGATGTTGTGGCAGACGCCCTCGACAGTATTCCGCGCCGTCTCGAATTGGCGGAGGTATGCGAAAAGTGCAACATCCCGCTGGTCCACGGAAGCGTCGGCGGCTGGTACGGTCAGGTTGCCACCCAGTTTCCGGGAGAATACACCCTGCAAAAAATCTATTCCCGATGTAGTGGCGAGGGAGGCATCGAAAAGGACCTGGGGAATCTATCTTTCGTAGTTCCCATGATCGCGAGTATGGAAGTTGCCGAAATAGTCAAGATCCTCCTTATGGAAGGATCAACATTAGGGCGAAAGATGCTTTACCTGAACTTGCTCGATACGGAATTTACAGAAATAACCTTTTGAAGCCGATGAATAATCCTCTGACAAAAGAAACTCCGGCCCTGAGACCTTATCCGGCAAAACTATTCGTCGAAACAACCACCCGCTGCAATCTCCAGTGTCCCATGTGCCTTAAGCAGCGGCATGATGCAGAATTCCTGGAAGGGGACATATCCACGGATATTTTCATGGCCCTCTTGCCGGCCCTGCCAACCTTGGAGGTCCTGGTATTGAACGGTATCGGCGAGCCGCTCCTTCATCCCCGCCTCGATGATTTCATCGGTCTGGCCAGAGAGAAAATGGACAAAAACGCCTGGATAGGATTCCAGACCAATGGCCTGCTCATAGACGGGGAACGGGCCATGTCGCTGGTCAGGGCGGGAGTGGACCGGATATGTCTTTCTGTTGACGCCGTATCCCCCGCGACCTTCAGTAACATCCGTCAAGGGGGAGAATTCAGGAACGTCGAGGGAGCGATTAAAATGCTCCATGCAGCAAAGAAAACATGCAACGATCGACTTGAAATCGGGGTGGAGTTCGTCCTGAGACGCGATAATATAGACGAATTAGCGGAAACAATTCAATGGGCCGCTGCTCAGGGCGCCGATTTTGCGATTGTCACTCAGCTTTTCCCCTATCATCAGGCCCTCGTTTCCCAGACGACATACGACGCCAATCTGGACGTTTCTATGTCCATATTTCATGAATACATGAGCAGAGCTGAAAAAGAGGGGATTGATATCAGGCGCTATTACGATGTGTTCATGAAATATGATAAATCCGCTGCGGAAAAGAAAATCATTGCCTTTGTGGAATCCCTGGTGGAGGATGCCTTACGGCAGGGAATTGCATTGAATCTTCAGAAGCTGTTTTCGACGGATCATGGCTGGGTAGAAAAGATGGAAAAGGTCTTCGCCAGGGCACGATCCGTAGGGACCGAAACGGGGATAAACCTCCGGTTACCGGAAATTATCCCCAAAAGCGCCCGCCGGTGCGAGTTCGTGGAGGAAGGCAGCATCTTTGTTTCCTGGGACGGAAACGTCCATCCCTGCTATTTTTTATGGCACCATTACCGTTGTTACATAAACGGTGTGGAAAAGATTGTAAAGCCCAAGGTATTCGGCAATTTATCCGCAAGAGGCATCCTGGAGATATGGAATGATCCCCATTTCGTCTCATTCCGGCAAAACGTCCTCCGCTATGACTATCCATTTTGTTTCAACTGTAATTTTGCCCTGTGCGACTACGTCGAGGGCGGCGACTTTGAGCAGGATTGTTACATCAACTCCGAACCCTGCGCCGTCTGTCTGTGGTGTATGGACGTATTTCAATGCCTGAAGTGAACATGGCGGAAATTTAGCCGGTCATATACATGATTCATAGAGGCCATACTGACCCGTTGCCATGAGTTGACAGGCAGGAATCCTGAAAGCAATAAAACGTCGCCCATGAAGAAAATGCTTGACTTCAAAGAGAAGTAAGTGATGTTGATCTCTCAACGATCATAATATGGGCATCAAATTCCTTTGGATTCAAACTTTGTAAGAGGCAGGGAGGATCTCCTTTTCTTTCTCATAATCAACTTCTGAGGATATATGGATTCCGGTTATCATGATATTCCGGATATAATACGGAATTCGAGATATTTAGAACTCTTAATGGCGGTTACTTGTTTGATAAAGAAATAATATAGTCCATCGAAATAGTGGAAAAAACATCCGTTTCGTATATTAACTTGTTATCCGTTTTGAGAAATGAATAAACTTCCCCAAAAAAATCCAAGAAATATTTGTGCATATTGTGGTGGTTCGCAGGAGTTAACTGATGACCATATGCCGCCACAAAATCTTTTTCCAAAACCTCGTCCGAACAATTTAATTACGGTGTCTGCCTGCAAAAAGTGTCATTCAAATACATCAAAAAATGACGAATATTTTCGGATTAAATTATGCTTACGAGATGATGCAGGTAACCACCCTAGTGCAAGGGATAATTGGGAGCCATTGTTTCGCTCACTTAACCGAAAAGAGGCAGAAGGGCTCCGCAAGTC
Source organism: Syntrophus sp. (in: bacteria) (assembly GCA_003451635.1). Lineage (GTDB taxonomy): Bacteria > Desulfobacterota > Syntrophia > Syntrophales > UBA8958 > UBA8958. The sequence goes on from DMAT01000254.1 coordinate 3,866, forward strand.
ATTCTTGTCAGATATTAGAAATGTACAAACCAGAACTCCT
>DMAT01000421.1 GCA_003451635.1 Syntrophus sp. (in: bacteria)
AAGAGGACAAACAGCCATAACACATTCAGATCACCGATGGCCGCCAGGGCGCCGAGGCCGAAAAGGAGTGAATCGCCGGGCAGGAGGGGAGTGATGACGAGGCCCGTTTCACAGAAGACAACGAGAAAGACAATCAGATAGACCCAGACGCCGAAATGCAGGATGAGCCAGATCAGATGCCGGTCAAGGTGAATAAAAATGTCAATAAATGTCAGCAGCAGGTCCATAAGAGGATTCCCATTCCAAGGTGTCAGATATAAAAAAACAGGGACGGCTACCTCTTATGGCTAAGGAAAAAGGCGTCTGTCCCTGACCTTCCCGATAATTCTCGGGGGTGAATCTATCAGGGAGGGGGAATTAATGCAAAGCTTTTTATTCTTTCGGCAATGAGTGAGTTACGAGGTGGTACATAGCCATTGCCATCAACGAAGCTGATTGACTTATGACTTATTGATAGGTAAAAGAAAAGGTAGGTTTTGCATATAGAGACAAGAGTTGAATTCCCAAAGAGACGATCGGCGTAATGTCAAGATGATAAGTGATATATATCAACAGATTATTGTATTGATTCAGGATGGCTCGATAAAGGTATCCGAGCACGGTTATGACGAGATGGCTGAAGATGATCTATTTTCCAGAGATATTGTGGCCGGTGCAGTTGATGGGATCGTTGTTGAGGAATATCCGCATTACCAGAAAGGCCCTTGTGTGCTGGTGCTTTAAAAAGATCAGCAAGGAAATCCGGTACATGTCGTCTGGGGAATTCCGAGGGGCAAGACGTCGCCAGCGGTTATTATTACGGCCTATCGCCCCGATCCGGATCGCTGGATTGACAATTTTATGAGGAGAAAACAATGAAAAAGAAACATCGTATCAAGCTGATTCGAGAAGGAAAATACGTTGCTGAGGTCGATGTTGCGTTGATCGAATCAGACGACGAGTGGTCTCCTTATCTGTCTATTGAAGATGCATACAAAATCGACGATGTACGCATTGCTTTACGCCAGGGAGACCTAAGCAAAGCATGTCAGCTTGCCCGCATTTTTTCTCTATCGCCGTTAGCCGCATGATTCATGCTATGAGTTGTTATCATTAAGGTATTTATCGTAACTGGAGGCTGATGAGGATGCTTACCCGATACTTTCCCCCAGACCGGCTGGCGCTGGTTTCAGCTATAGTAACCGATGGGAGGGACACGCCATGCCGCCGGAAATGCCAATAGAAATGACAGCAAAGATTGACGCCGTCCTGGCGCGGGTGAAGGACCCGGAGAGCAACCTGCCCATTGCCCAACTGGGGTTGGTCAAGCGCCTCCGGCACAGTGAAAAAGAGAATAAGTTATATGTATTTACGAACGTATATCAACACCTTCCCAAATGCGTTACCTGCGCCGCCATCGCCCGGACGATCGTAGCCACGATCATCCGGGATCTGACGACGGAGTTTGAGAAGGAATTCCCCGATCTCGCCATCGAATTCGTCTAAAAAAACCGTCCGAATCTGAGGGCGGCGTACATGGGATCATTGTCTGCCCGGAGCCCGGCGACCATGACGAGGTGCGATTTTTCCTCCTTGACTATTTTCTCGAAGAATTTCTTCTGGTCCTTGTCCCTGGATAGCTTGGCCAGTTCCGTGTAGAGGAGGATGGCGTTCTTTTCCGCCGCCATGGCGATGGCCGCTGCCTGGGCAACTGTTTCCACTTTTTCCAGGCGCTTGTTGATCGTCTCTCCCTTGGGGAAGAGCCCGTCCTGGACGACCGCTTCCAGATAGGCGTCGATATCCGGGCTCTTCAGGCACTGATCCACACCCTTGTCTGCCGCCTTGATCTTGAAATCCATGAAGATCTGCATGTGGGCGGCTTCCTCTTTGGCAAGGGAGACAAACAGTTTCTTGAGGTCCTCGTTGCCGGAGAATTTCTTGGCTGCCTTCATGTAAAAGTCCATGCCATCCTTTTCCGCCTTGACGGCGAAATCAAACACGCCCAAATCTTGTTGTTTAGCCATAGCTTGACCTCCTCCTCAGTTCTGATTGTTTATAATTATACCCCTCCTGTCACTATCGTTTCCGGGCATGATCATAAAAAGCTGCCTTGAATCACGTCCCCGGAATGCTCCTAATAAACGGATTTCCGACCCTCGGTGAGACCTTTGTCCGTCTCCGGTTTCCCCTTGCATTCCGCCGGCATGGGAATATCCTCGCCGGGTTCGCAGGGCAGGTTGCTCATGCTCTTGGCGGCGCAGCGACCCGTCTTGAAGCCGACATCGTAGCAAGACTGCTGCTGTTTCACTGCCCCAGGGGCGCCGCCGGGCGTTGTCGCGGTCGTCGCGGCTGCCTGGGGTGCGGTTGCCTGAGGCGCCGGGGCTTCCTGCTTGGCCGCCGGTCCCGGCGGCGGTTGCTTGCCCGATTCGCCGCAACCGGCAATAAACACTGTCATAGTTAAACAAGCTGTCAATAAATAAACTAAAGTGCGAAATCTTTTCATTTCCCCTTTCCTTCCTGTTTCAACAGTGACGGCAGCCACTGGTAGATGGGGGACAGGCAGGTTGCCACATTCCCCTTTTTCGGAATCATAAAGATGAAGCTCTTCTGCTGCTCCGGGACGACGGCGATATGGCGGACCGTGCCCGGATCGGCCTGCCGGTTCACGATCTGCCGGAGCTTCTGCCGGATCGTCTCGCTTCCGAAATAGAGGATGAAGTCACAGGTTCCCCATTTGATGTTTTCCTGTTGCAGCCGCTCGGCGTGGGTAATCTTCGGCCCCCGGAAACCGGCGTAGCCCTTTTCAATGAGGTGCCCTTCGGCGATGAGGGCCCGGCGGAAATGGATGGTGATGAAGAGGCGGTCGTATTTGCGGATCAGCATGGAGATGGGCATCCACAACCAGGAATGACGGGGGAGAAAGGTAATTGTGGCGTCCACCTGGGAGATGGGGTCCGTTTTGGGCGGGGTGAAGGTGGCGTGGTAGCCGATAAGCCCGCCGATGTTGGTAAAGGTCTGATCCACGGGCCGGATGACGCTGACCAGGTCTTCGAAGGCGGATTTGAACAGGCCGTAATTGATCCTTTTCCCCCAGAAAAAACCGTAGCCAAGGATGGCGGAGAAGGCGACGAAGAGAAAAAACAGGGGTTCTTTTGCCAGGTGTTCGTATGGGAAAAAATCAAAATTCAAGATCAGACCTCAAGTCTTCCGTAATATTATACAAATCAGCCCCTTTCAGGGCGATATCCCGGTCGAGGGCGACATATCGGACCGGGCCTTTTTGTCCGGACATCTTCTGCAGCGCTCCCGCCACCTGGTCGGCGATGGCGTGGTTTTCCGGTGTAACCTTGTTCTGGACCAGGAGCCGCAGGGGGAGCTTCAGGTCCCCCAGGCCTTCGATGAGGCGCTCCGACTCCCGAAGCGACAGGAGGTCCGGGTTGAAAACGAGGACAATCCCGCAGGTTTCCCCCTGGAGGACGGCGGTGAGCTTGCCGTAGTTCTCCTTCAGGACCAGCAGGCGGTTCAGGATATCGTCGTCCGTCTCGTCATAGCTCAGGCGGAGCTCATTCTTTACCTCCCCCGCCTTCAAGGGGCGGCGGATCTTCCGGATCGTGTAGCGCTTCTCCAGAATCTGCCGGCGAATGGCTGTAAGGCGTTCGATCCAAGTCGCCGTCACCTGGGGGAGGGCCAAAAACCGCAGGGTCAAGCCTGTCGGCGGCGTATCGAAGAGGAGGTAGTCAAAATCCGTATCCTCCCGGATCGCCTTTTCGATGCTTGTCAGGAGGGCGTATTCTTCGATCCCCGGAGAATATTTGAGGACGGAGAAATAGTGATCGAGGTTCAGGGCCTTCAAGTAGCTGTAAGTATCTGAAAGAACACTTGTTTCCTTCTCAAGGTAGGCCCGGGCCATCTGCCGGAGGTCCACCTCCTGGAGATAGAGATTGGGGCTGAAACGCTTGCGCTTGTTTTTCAGGGTGACGTTGAAGATGTCCCCCAGGTTGTGGGCCGGATCGAGGGAAACGATGAGGACCCGGTGCCGCTGGGCAAGCTGCCAGGCCGCCGCCGCCGCGATGGTGGATTTTCCCACCCCCCCCTTGCCGGTGAAGAAAATGATTCGCATCAATCGATTCCGAGGGTGCCCATGATCTCGGCAAGCATGTCATGGGCGTCTTCGGCTCGCTGGTGGAGAATTCGCATCTCCCGTTCCATGAAGGGCAGGAGCTCGACGGACAGAAAGGTCGGCGGGGCGGGGAGGCCGATAAAAGATCCCATCAGGAGTAAGGCGAAGATGTTTTCCAGCTCCTGAACCTCCAGACAGGTAAGGGAAACGAGACTCTCCCGCTGGGCTGTGCCCATGTCTGTAATTATCTGCCGGCAATAACCGAGAAAAGAAGCAGCCATTTCCACCTTAAACCCATCACCAACCCCCGTATCAGGTACGGAGCAGGCTCTGGCCCTCTCTTTGAAGGGGAGGGAAAAACAGCCTCTCACCCTCCCCCGTCAGGAGAGGATGAGAGGCAAATTCAACTACAACTATTTAATATTAATCTTTTTTCCGCGATTTCACAAAGTCCACGATGAAGATGACGTTCATGATGAGCATGATCCCCATGATGATCTGGACCGTCCAGCCCTGCCCGGGGGCCTTGGCGATGTTGGCGGGCATGACCACGGCCATGAACCAGATGATGGCCGCCGTCACCGTGAACCAGAGGAACCAGGCGGGAATGACCGCCATGATGGCGAACTTGGAATTGAGCTTTTTGGCCACATAGGCGGCCCCCGTCATCAGGGCGATGGAGGCGATGAGCTGGTTGGCGGCCCCGAAGGATGGCCAGACGATGGTGAACTGCTTGCTCCAGGCCAGGTAGATGCCGAGGACGGCCGGAATCAGCGAGGCGATCCAGCGGTTCGTCAGGATGTTGTAGAGGCCCTCGATCTTGTCCTTCACCGGGGCGAGCATCTCGACGACGCAGTAACGGGCGATCCTGTTTGTCGTGTCCAGGGTCGTCAGGGCGAAGGCGGAGATCCACAGACCGGCGATGACCTTGACGATCTTCACGGGAATGAAGGAGAGGAAGCTCGCGGCGACCATATCCGCGTAGGTCTGGACAACGAGGTTCGCCTGGGAGAGCTTCAGTGCCTCCGAGGTCTTGGTGAACATGGCCCCCCAGTTGTCGAGGGTGAGGGTGAAGGGGGCGACAGTTGCCTTGGCTGCGGCGGCTGCTCCTCCGGCAGCGGCCACGGTTCCTGCTGCAACCGCGGCGGCTGCTTTGGCGGCTGCGGCAGCCTGGGCGGCCATGGCGGCGGCATGGGCGTTCTGAAGGGCGGTGAAGCCGAAACCGGCGATGCCGCAGATGACGATGGTGGAGAGGAACCCTTCGGTGAACATGGCCCCGTAGCCGATGAAGAGGCCGTCAGACTCCTTGGCGATCTGCTTGGAGGAAGTCCCCGAGGCGACGAGGGAGTGGAACCCCGAGAGGGACCCGCAGGCGATAATCAGGGGAATGGCGGGCCAGAAGGGGGTCGGTTTCCCGCCGACCAGGATCGGGGCGAACTCGGTTATCATGGGGATCTCCACGCCCCGGAAGGTGAAGAAGGCGGCGGAAAAACCGATGGCGATCCCGAAGTAGAGGAGCCAGGAATTGAGATAATCCCGGGGCTGGAGCAGGATATTGACGGGGATGGAGGCGGCGATGATGATGTAGAAGAAGAGGACCACCAGCCAGATCTCGAAGCTTGCCTGCACGGGAAAGATCGTCCCCGCCCAGATGGCGGCGGCCATCATGGCGACTCCAATCACCGTCGCTGCGGGAAGGTTCATTTTGACTTTATAGATGAGATATCCAAGGATCATGGCCACGAAAGTCACGTAGATGGAGGCCCCGGCGATCTCCGGCGTCTTGGCGAACATGCCGGAGATAACCGTGCCGAAGGCCGCGACGACGAGGACGAGGAGGAAGAAGACGAGCCAGTAGAAGGCCGTTCCCGTCCGTTTGGAGATCAGGTCTGAGGCGACGAACTGGATGGACTTGCCGTCATAGCGCACCGAGGCCATCAGGGCCAGATAATCGTGGATGGCGCCGATAAGGACATTGCCGATCCATACCCAGAGGAGGCCGGGAAGCCATCCCCAGCAAATGGCCATGGCGGGTCCGATGATGGGGCCCGCCCCGGCGATGGAGGAAAAGTGATGGCCGAAGAGGACCATCCGGTGGGCGGGGACGTAATCGATGCCGTCATACAGACGTTTCGAAGGCGCCTCGATCTCATCGGAGGCCTTGACGACGTCCCTCTCAATCTTTTTCCCGTACGTGAAGTACAGGCCCATGTAGATGATAAAGCCGACGATACAGATAATGGTTGTGGTCATGAACTGTCTCCTTTCCGTTAATGAAGAATAAAATACTCAACACTATAAAAATCTTCCGACGCACGACGCGCCGTTTCAGACTGGAAAGAAACATGGACTTGCTCATTACTGCGGCATCAAGTTCCATTCTGGATTCCCGCTTGCCCGGGAATGACGGTTGTTGCCGGAGCAATAAATTCAAAGAGCACGGAAAGTGAATCCGGCCTGAAATCTACGCCCTTGCTCAGCGAATGTCAACGGTTTTTTGTCCGTAAATTCAATCATGTGACGAAAAAGTTACATAGGGTTGCCACTCGTACCAGTTGTTAAGTTCCAGTTCAGCGGCCCAAGCGTCGATCATGGTCCGGTCCCCTGTGTGATCGTTCTGATTAGAGCTTGCCGTGATGCGGGCCAGGGGGGCGCCGTCGAGGATAAAAATCGTTCCGTAATAAGGGCCGATGAAGTCGCCGTGGAAGTGATCTTCGAGGCATTTGAAAAAGACGAAGTTCATAATATTGGCGGCGCGATAGATGCGGGCCGGCGTCGCCCTGCGGACATCCGGCGACAGGGAAGGGATAGCCTGGCGCCGCTGGGCCGCGATGGCCTGTAGCAGAAGGGGACGCAGCTCCGGCCAGTCATCGTAGAGCCACTTGTTGACCATGATGTCCGGTGGCATTCTCGTCAGTTGAAAGACCACCCCCTGGTACCAGAGGGAGATCATCTTTCTGACTTTATCCCGTCCCAGCAGGGAACTCAGCCTTTCCAGCTCGCTTTCCGTTTCCATGATGAAGCGGGCCATGGTCTGGCGGTTGGCCACGGAGACGAACCGCTTATCCGGCGGGGCGGCAAAGAGGCGGAGAATGTGGCCCGCCTGATTTGCGACGTCATAATTGACGCCTTCGTCATGGTGGGGATGGTAAAACAGCTTGAGTTGGGGGTTGTCTTTGTCGGTGATATTGAAACTGACCGGGGCAGGCAGATCCGGCTTTTCGATATAAACTATCGTTTTCCCGGATGATTTCTCCACAGCGGCCAGGATCTGTCGCACGCTGCCCATGAGTTGCAGAGTCATGGCCGACTTTTAACGCCCCCCGGTGAAAAATGCAAATAAATCATTCATGACGACTTTGGTTAATCCCCTTGAATAAGGGCGCCGGATTGTATATGAACAGATTATGAAAAACAATATTCCCCTGCTTTCCATTGTCGGCAAATCGAATTCCGGCAAGACGACCCTCATTGAGAAGATGATCCCTGAACTGATCCGGCGGGGCCGGCGGGNNGTTCGCCATCGATCACGAGGGCAAGGACAGTTGGCGCCACAAGCGGGCCGGAGCCAGGACGACGGTCATCGCCTCGCCCCATCAGGTGGCGGTGGTGGAAGATACGGACCGGGATTACGAGATTGCCGAACTGAGGGACCGCTATATCCGGGATGTGGACCTGATTATCGTGGAGGGATACAAGCAGAACCCCTATCCCAAGATCGAAGTATTTCGCCCGTCACTCCGGCGAGAGCGCCTGTGCGGGGAAAGCGACAACCTTATCGCCGTCGTCAGCGATGAACCGTTGGCGGCGGGAGTTCCCTGTTTCGATATCAACGATATTGCCGGTCTTGTCGATTGGCTGGAAAAAACCGGATTCGTCATCCCTGGGTAGAAAGATATGCCAGACCTCCTGGATATTAGAACCTGGTCGATCCTGCAATGGGTCCTCGTAGTTTTGGCGGCAGGATTCATCGGCCAGTTCGGAAAAAGCTTTGCCCAGTTCATCATGGCGAAGGTCAAGGCCGGCAGAGACGCAGGCATAAAGACGGCGATACTTCCCGTCCCTGCGGAAGGAGGGAAAATGACGCCGGAGGCGCCCTCCCTTCCCACCGTAAAAGGAGATTTGACTTCCCCGCCTGAGAGCAGCGACGACCCTGCCCATGATGTCAGCAGTGCCAAGGACATTGCGTCGGGGCAATCAGCGCCTCCCGTCATGGACAAGAAAGCCCTTAAAGCGATCCTGAAACAGAAAAAAAAGGCAGGGAAGGGGTCAAACTACTGAAAAACCTCTACCTCTTGGCCTTACTTATGGTCCTGTACATAAGCGGTTGCGCCGGGATAAGTCATGAGCCGGGCGAAGGGAAAGGGGATACGGCGAAGGGAAAAGTTCACGGCATGAACAAGGGAATTTTACCCGAACTGGTCGGTACCTGGAAACTCATCTCCTTCCACAGTCAGGATTCAAGGGGACAGACGGCTTACCCCTTCGGAAAGGATGCCCAGGGGAGGCTCATTTATGAACCGGATGGGCGTATGGCCGTACAAATCATGAACCCCAACCGCCCCGGTTTTACATCGGATGACCCCCTTGTCGCGTCGGAGACGGAAGTACGGGCGGCGTTTGGCGGATATGCCGCCTACTACGGGACCTATTCAGTCAATACCGATAAAGGGACCATCGTGCACCACATCAAGGCCGCCCTCCTCCCCAACTGGGTGGGGACGGATCAGCAGCGCCATTTCGAGTTCGACGGGAAGTATCTGACGTTGAAGGGCCCCCTGCGCCTCGGCGGCGTCCAGGGGGGTGTCAGTCTGGTCTGGGAACGCCTGCCCTGATCCGGGGAAAAATATCTGTCTCTTACAAAGGAGGGGCACATAAAAATATTTAAACTGGCGGGAATAATTTTATTCCTGATCACCCTGCCCTCAGCCCAGGCAGCAGGATAACCTTAAATTCAGCGAAGACTGCCTCTATCTGAATGTCTGGACCCCGGCGATAAACCCGGATGAACGATTGCCGGTCACGGTCTGGATTCACGGCGGCGCCTTTAATTTCGGTTCCCCAGCTCAGCCGGAATACAACGGCAATAATCTTGCCAAGAAAGGCGTGGTAGTCGTGACCATCAACTACCGTCTCGGGCCCTTGGGGTTTTTAGCCCACCCGCTGCTATCCAAAGAATCTGATCACAATACTTCCGGCAACTACGGACTACTCGACCAGATCGCGGCCCTGAAGTGGTAGTCGTTGCCATCGGCAAGCGGCTCCTTGACGTATAAAAAATACGCCTGCCTCGCCTCTGCCTTGCCGCCTTGATTTCATCTTTGATTCAGAATCGGAACAATGCGGTTGAAATAGAGAAGGGAGAGAAAAAAGAGAGAAACTCCCGGTAACAGTCTATAGCCTCAGTCTGTCAGGGAATCAAAAAAGGTCTTAATCATACTGACGGTTTCCCGTGGTTTCTCCATGGGAACGAGATGCCCGGCCCCTGGGATAATTTTGTGGGTCCCTTGGGGAAATAGCGACGTCGCCTTGGGCAGATCAATAAAATTGCGATTTTCGCTCACTTCACCTTCTAAAACCAATACCGGACAGGTAACTTTGGCCAGGTCCGGCCAAGGGTCATACTGCATACCGCCCATGAACAGGGCCGCTTCCCGCTGGGGCGAACAGGTAAGCTGAAGTCCTCCCGATGCCCCCGGTTTCATGCCGTATTTTATGTAGAGATCCATCATTTCAGCATCCCAATTCTTGAAGAGAGGACGGGTGCGGACATAGGCGTCGGCCTCTTCTTTTGAATTCCAGTAGTTTTTTCTTTTGATGGATTTGGAGGCCAGGGGGTGCTGTTCTACCGTAATCCGGAGCCGGTAAAAATCCTGGGGCAGAAAAATGGGTTCGATAAGGATCATTCCCCGGGCGTTCAGGCAGAAACGGGAGTTGGCGAGGGTCATGATTGTCGCCCCCATGGAGTGGCCGACCAGGAAGGGCGGCCCCAGATCCAAGGCTTTATAGAATGCGGCCAGATCCTGGGCGAGGAGGAGCCAGCTTAGGCCGCCGTCGTCAGGTGATGTCTCCCGATGGTCGCAGAAGTAGGGAGCAATGACCCCGTAAGGGGGGGACATTTCCCTTGCCAAAGGATGCCACAGCCAGGGTAGAAAGCCGGTGGCGTGGAGAAACATGAGGGGTGGGCCGTCGGCGTCGTAAATCAGATAGGGTATCTCAGCTTCTCCCATGTTCTGACTCGTTGTTCGGGGCAGAGATTCGCTAGCCAAAACTTAGAAGACGAAGACGGCGGCGGCGACGACGGTGGTGTAGCCGTCGTTTTTGGCGATGGAGGATTGGGTCACATTGCGGGTGCGAATGATCTGGCCGCTGATCTTGAAGATCTCCTTCTTTTCGTCCCAACTCTCATCGACGTTGAAATCTATGCCAAGGGTGGAAGCGAGCATAGCGGCGGCCATATCTTCGGCATACTCTCCGGCCTGCTTTTCCGTCTGGCCGAAGGCGTGATGTTCGCTGATATAGCCATAGGATGTCTTGTCGGCGGGGATGGCGC
>DMAT01000239.1 GCA_003451635.1 Syntrophus sp. (in: bacteria)
AGTATTCATAAAAGCGAATACAAGTCTTACCGGGCACGATACCAACATCTTACTTCCAGCCGCAGGACCGGATCAGGTCGATTACGAAGGAGAACTTGCCGTTATCATAGGAAAGGCGGGGAAGAACATCAAGGCGTCAGAGGCAATGAATCATGTCCTCGGCTACACCTGCGCAAATGATGTAAGCGCTCGGGACTGGCAATTTGAAAAGCAGAAAGGCCAGTGGACCAGAGGAAAAGGCTTTGACACTTTTTGCCCTTTAGGTCCCTGTCTCGTCACCAGAGATGAGATTCCGGATCCGAACCGCCTCAGCATCAAAACGATGATCAATGAAAAGGTCGTCCAGGATGCCAGCACAGCCAGCATGATTTATGATATCGCGACCATTGTCAGCGATTTGAGTCATTCCCTGACATTACTGCCGGGAACGGTGATCCTGACCGGTACACCGGAAGGTGTGGGCTTTACAAGGCAACCCCCTCTCTTCCTCAGGGAAGGAGATCGTGTGTCAGTCACAATCGAAGGTATCGGAACCCTTGCTAATGCGGTACAGAGAGAATAAAGATCACAATACCTGTTTCATAGATATTGAATTTCCCAGGGATCTGTGATAGGGCGCTGCCCGTAATAATGAATCAGCAGATGATTTTTCGTGATCGCGCATTTGTAAATCATAAATAATATGGAGGATACTTTCAATCCATGGAAAAAAAGAACCGCAAGACCTTTTTCATGTTTCTCCTGGCATGCCTGATCGGTTTTTTCATAGTCTCCGTTGTGGAAGTACTCCGGTCCTCTTTCCTTGTGCCGACCGGGACGGATGTGCAAACGGCCTCGGCAGTGTCACCGGGCGATAGCGCCAGAGCGCCGGGATCATTTGCAGAGCTTGCCGAGAAAGTCAAACCGGCTGTCGTAAACATCGGCACCACAAAGGTAGTAAGGGGAGGCACGCGTTCGCCTTTCGGAGGCGGTGCGCCTTTTGATCGTTATTTCGGCGACGAATTCTTTGACAGGTTCTTCGGAGACGCACCGCGCCGGGAATTCAAGCAACAAAGTCTCGGGTCCGGTTTCATTATCAGTTCCGATGGTTACATATTTACAAATAATCATGTTGTGGAACATGCGGATAAAATCATCGTCAAATTGTCTGACGGCAGAGAGTACGAGGCAAAGATCATTGGCAAAGATGCGAAAACAGATATCGCCCTGATCAAGATCAAGCCCAACGAGAACCTCCCCGTTGCGGAAATTGGCGATTCCGATAAGCTCCGCGTCGGGGACTGGGTGCTCGCAATCGGTAATCCCTTTGGTCTCGAACAGACTGTAACGGCAGGCATTGTCAGCGCCAAAGGCCGTGTTATCGGGGCCGGTCCGTATGATAATTTTATCCAGACCGACGCCTCCATCAACCCGGGAAACAGCGGCGGACCGCTTTTCAACATGGAAGGAAAGGTGATCGGCATCAACACCGCTATTGTCGCCCAGGGACAGGGCATCGGTTTTGCCTTACCCATCAGCATGGCAAAAAACATCCTCCCCGATTTGAAATCCAAGGGTAAGGTTTCAAGAGGATGGATGGGCGTTTCTGTGCAGGATATTACCGAAGAAATGGCCAAATCGCTCCAGTTGAAGGATCGCAGAGGCGCTATTGTCTCTGAAGTATTCAAGGGAGATCCGGCGGAACGCGCCGGAATCAGAGCCGGAGACATAGTTACTGAAATTAATGGGAAAAAAATTAAAGACACCCACGAATTACTGCTTTCCATCGCTTCTTTCCATGTCGGGGACAAAGTCAGTATCAAGGTTATCCGTGACGGCAGGGAAATGATCTTCCAGGTGATGGTTGTCGAGCGAAAGGATCAGCCCGAAGTAGCAGCCGCGAAGGGGGGGGCCTATGAACAATTTGGTCTTGCCGTCGAGGACATTACGCCGGAAATCGCCCGTTATTTAGGAATTCCCAAAAAAACGGGGATCATTGTCGTCCGTGTGCAGAGCGGCAGCCCTGCCGATGAGATGGGTATTCAACCTCAAGACATTATCCTTCAGGTCAACAAGACCAAGATTGCCTCCGTTAAAGAGTATATGAACGAGGTCAACAAAAAGTCAAACAAGGGCAGCATCATGCTTCTGATCAAAAGGGGACAGGCGACTTTCTTTGTCGCCCTCCGCAAATAGCGGGCCTCTTCCTGCTGATATGAGCAAGAGGGAAAGGCAGACCGCTCAGTGGCTCATCGCCTCCTACCAAGCCCTGAATGATCACTTCGGAAACCTTCACTGGTGGCCGGGAGATTCTCCGCTGGAGATAATTGTCGGAGCCATTCTGACCCAGAATACGGCCTGGCAAAACGTGGAAAAAGCCATTGCCAATCTAAAAGCAGCGCGTCTTCTTACGACGGATGCATTGACAGCCATCCCTGAGTCAGATCTTGCCCAATTGCTCCGCCCTTCCGGATATTACAATGTCAAGGCCCGGCGGCTGAAATCCTTCTTCATCTTTCTTCAGGATTGTTTTCAGGGAAACTTGGACGTCATGCTTGGAGAAAAAACCCGAACTCTTCGCAAAAAACTGCTACAGGTCAAAGGCATTGGCGAGGAGACAGCCGACAGTATACTACTCTACGCGGGAGGGAAACCGATCTTTGTAGTGGACGCATACACCCGCAGAATATTGATGCGGCATGGAGTTATCCGGGAAAGGCTTGCTTACGGGGACATACAGCGTCTCTTCATGAAGCATCTCGCCCATGACGCCCCTCTGTTCAATCAATACCACGCCCTGTTGGTCAACACCGGCAAGAACTACTGCAGCAAGACGAAACCCCGGTGCCAGGCGTGCCCCCTGAACCATCTCGACAAGCTGCAAGCATCCGTTATTTCTAGACAATAGCAGTTTGTTTCACGTGAAACAGCGTACTGTCTCACATCGCGCCGGGCACGCCCCCTCTCCACCGTAAGGACTCTTTTCCGGTGCGATGTCCCTACGCCAGCATGCCCCCGTCTACGGGGATACATGCCCCCGTCGTATAGGATGCGGCGTCGGAGACGAGATAGAGGACTAGTCCCGCCATCTCCTCCGGCTGGCCAGCCCGGTTCAGTGGTATCATGGGGAGGATGATCTTCATGATCTCAGGACTCTGGATCATGAGTGCGGAAAACTTGGTATCCGTCAGACCGGGGAGAATGGCATTTACCCTGATATAGAAAGGCGCCAGTTCCTTAGCAAAAGACTGGGTCATGGAGATTATGCCCGCCTTGGTTATGGAATATATCCCCTGAAAGGGTGCGGGCCGGATGCCATTGACAGAGGCAACATTGACGATGACTCCGCCGCCTTGTTCCTTCATCATTTTCGCCGCCTCCTGACTCATGAAGAAATATCCCTTCAGATTGACGTCCACCGTCTTGTCCCAGGCCTTCTCATCGACACTGAGAACATCGCCAAAGAAGGGGTTTGTCCCCGCATTGTTGACGAGAATATCCAGCGTGCCGTATTCGCTCCGGACCTGGTCAAATAGTTTACCGATCTGGTCCATTTCACCCAAGTGACAGGCCATAGCCGCGGCGCTCCCTCCCCCGGCCACAATCTCTTCTGCGACTCTTTTTGGACCCTCTGCCCGCCGCGCCGTCAAGATTACCCTGGCCCCATGCTCGGCAAGTGTTTTTGCTATCGCCTCCCCGATGCCACGGCTGGCTCCCGTTACCAGTGCGGTTCTACCGGCCAGAGAAAATATGTCCTTTTTCATTACTCCTCCTTCTTTTTCATATTGCCCCCGTCTTCATGACCTGCTGTGCCTTCTTTTCCAGGACATGGACGGCATAAATCAGCATCCCGAATCTCTTATCCTTCGTCTGTCCGTGATAGAAGCGATAATATATCTGCTGGGCGATCACAGCAAGGCGAAATAACCCGAAGGTATAGTAAAAATCAATGTTCCCTTCCGACATCCCCATCTTGGCGCAGTAAGTGCTGATCACCTCTCCCCTCGTCATCATCCCTTCCAGATGGGTGGGAATCAGGCGGATCGCCTGCATCTCCTCGGGATCATCGCTGTTGATCCAATATGCCAGGGCACCCCCTAGGTCCATGAGGGGATCGCCGATCGTGGCCATCTCCCAGTCGAGGACGCCGATAATTCGCAAGGGATCTTCCGGAGCAAGGACGATATTGTCAAAACGGTAATCATTGTGAATCACTGCGGGCGCAGTTGATGCTCCCGGCATCCGTTCCTGAAGCCAGGCCATTACCGTTTCGCAATCCGGTGCATCCGGCGTGCGTGCCCCTCGATAGCGTTTCGACCAACCTTCCACCTGTCTGCTTACATATCCCTCCGGTCTCCCCAGCTCCGTCAATGCTGTGTCTCTGTAATTGACATGATGCAGCTCGACAAATACATCTATGAGCCGTTCGCAAAGCATTCGAGCCTCTTCTTTAGACAGGGTCATGCCTTGTGGCAGTTCCTTGCGGGGAATGATCCCTTTCAGTCGCTCCATTACGTAGAACGGACAGCCGATAACAGTTTCATCCTCCGTATATGCGAAGGCCTCCGGGCAGTATGGGAAATAGGGCCGCAACGCCTTCAGTACCCGATATTCCCGCCCCATGTCATGGGCAGTTCGTACCTTCCGGCCGAATGGCGGCCGTCTCAGGACAAATTCTCGATCTCCGGAAGTGATCAAATACGTAAGGTTCGAATGTCCGCTTGGAAACTGGGTGATAGAAATCTCGCCAGTCAGGCTGGGAATTGCGTCCCTCAAGTAATTACCAATCCGTAGGAGGTCCAGTTCTTCCCCCTCCCGCACAGGTTTTGCAGCGTCAATAAAGCTCATTTTACTCCTCTCTTACCTTTATCTCATCCCGCCTTCCTGCCTCATAATCCGCTTGGCCACAGACATCTTGTGCACTTCATCGGCGCCGTCATAAATACGCGCCGCCCGTTCATGGCGATAGAAAAATGCGATGATCGTGTCATCCGTCATGCCCAGACCTCCGTGGACCTGGAGGGCGCGATCAATTACTTTCTGGAGGACATCTGCTACATAAAACTTGATAAGTGATATATCGTCTCGCGCCTCCTTGGCACCTAGGTTTTCGATCTTCCAGGCGGCATGAAGGGTCATCAGCCTGGCCGCCTGAATCTCCGCCGCCGACTCGGCTACCCATGCCTGTATAATCTGCCTGGTCGCGAGGGTCTTGCCGTCCATTGCTATTACCCTTTGGGCAGCCCGCCGGCACATCAGCTCCAGTGAACGCTGGCAGATGCCGATCCAGCGCATACAGTGGTGAATCCTTCCCGGCCCCAGCCTTTCCTGGGCGATTACGAACCCCCAGCCTTCCGGCCCCAGCAGGTTTTTCTGAGGAACCCGGCAGGATTGATAGAGGATTTCGGCGTGGCTGAAATAATCACTGCCGGTATGACCCATAACGGAGATGTTGCGGACAAGATTGAATCCGGGGGTGCCGGTCGGCACGATGATCATGCTGGCCCGCAGGTGCGGCGCTTCCCCGGGATTGGTCACCGCCATAACGATGGCGAATGCTGACCCATCCGCTCCGGTGCTGTACCATTTCTGGCCGTTGATCACATAATCCTCTCCGTCCTTTATGGCCGTCGTATCCATCATGACAGGGTTTGAGCCCGGCATATCCACTTCGGTCATGGAAAAACAGCTCCGGATCTTCCCCTCCACAAGGGGCGCAAGGTACTGTGCCTTCTGCGCCTCCGTCCCATATTTATGAAGGATCTCGATATTACCCGCGTCGGGGGCCTGACACCCGAAGACATAATGCCCGAGTGGGCTCCTTCCCAAAACCTCCGAAACGAGGCCATGCTCAATGAGATCCAGTCCCATGCCGCCATATTCCTTGGGATGGTTCGGCGCCCATAGCTCCATCTGCTTGACTATACGGCGTTTTTCCTCCAATTCCGGAAGGAGCTCCCGAAATTCCTTAATTAAGAACTCCGGCTCCAGGGGGATCAATTCCTTCTCGACAAATTCCTTCATCATGGCGATGATGACCTGCATCTTTTCAGAAACGGCAAAATCCATATTTTTCTCCTTCGTTCCTTTACCGGTACGTGACCAGCGAAGAATTTTTCTCCAGGTCTAAATGAGCCCGGTTATTAAAAGACGTCATACTGATCTGCTCTGCGTTATAGATGAAGGAAGAAACAGAGGTGTTGACGATATGCCACACCACCCGGAGTGTTCCCTCGTCAGAGATGCCCGTGGCCATCTGGAAGGCCGCCGAAATGGGTCCCCCGGATGTAAAGACCAGAACCGCCTTCCCACGGCCGTTATCCGCCATGACCTTGCGCATTCCCCTTGCCACCCTTTCCCGGAATTCTTGCCATGAGATGACCCCTGGTATTTCTTTGCCCCCCGTGATCCAGCGCAGGATCACCTTCTCAAAGATACGTTGAAATGCCTTTTTATCCTTATAGAAAAGCGCCATGTCCCCTTCCATCCCAGGATCGTCTTTCGCTAAATCCCTGACCAAGGCCTTTAGTATCCCTTTGGAATCATATTCGTTAAACTCCGGGAGGATTTGCAACGCAGGTACCGCCCTCCCAGCCTCACGACAACAAGAGAGCACCTTTTCGGCCGTGTCGATCTGACGCTTCATCTCTCCCGCATAGATGGTGTCAAACTTCTGGTCGATTTTTAACAAATACCTGGCCAGAAGTTCCGACTGGATGAAGCCCCGCTCGGATAACCGATCATAATGATCCGTTCCAAAGCTTGCCTGGCCATGACGTATCAGGCACAGGGTGCTCATGACGCCCGCCCCTCGTCCCGGTTGTTTTCCCGGGTCAGCCAGGCCTGGTAGTCCACCATCTTCGCCAGGGCCTTAACCGCCCGCTCCGGGGTTAGAAAGGCTACTCCCTTGTAGGGGCTCCCCGCCACATCCGTGACGGCCTTGGTATTTTCGTCTTCGAGAAGAATCACCCCCAGGATAGGTTTCCCATATTTTTCCATAAGTTGTGCGCTTTTTTCATAAAACGCCTTCTCTCCCGTTGCTTCCCTTTCCAGGCCCATATTCAGGAATTCCCTGGGATAGTTCGGGTCCGCCGATGATACGGACTTGATCATATTATTGACAAAATAGGCCCTGCCCACGGCCCCAAGATGGATAACGGCGTCGCACTGATCCCACTTTACGAGGATCTCCAGAACCTTCAGGGGCAAGGCGGGGTCAAACTGTCCGACCAGATCCACAGGATTGGAGCGACTCCAGTAGGGCGGCAGGATCTTGTCGATTTCCGCGATGACGTCATCGGTAAGATGGGGCACTTCGAGACCTGATTCGACACAAAGGTCGGTAGCCACCACTCCCCAGCCGCCGCCCAGGGTAAGCATGGCCACCCGCTTCCCTTTCGGAAGGGGCAGAGAAGAAAATGCCGCCGACAGATCAAGGAGATCCATGGGGTGCTCCGCAATTACCACCCCTGTCTGGCGGCAGGCGGCATTGAATATTTTGATATTAGAGGCCATGGCCCCCGTGTGGCTGGCGGCGGCGCGATTCCCCGCCTCGGTGCGTCCACCCTTGAGGACAATCACCGGCTTTTTTCTCGCTACCCGCCGGGCGGCGGTAAAAAAGCGCCTTCCGTCTTTTATGCTTTCTATGTAGAGGACCACCGTCTTTGTCAGGTCATCACTTTCGAATGCGTACAGATAATCCTCAATAGCAATCATGGCCTCGTTTCCCGATCCGGAGAAGGCGCGGATGCCGATTCCTTCCCGCTCGGCAAAGGCCAGAAGCTGGGTCCCCAGATTGCCAGATTGGGCCACCAGCCCGATCGAGCCGGCCTTGGGCCAGACGGGGGTTCCGGTACAGTAGAATTTTCGGTGGGGATTGATAATACCCATGGTGTTCGGTCCAAGAATTACTATCCCCGCCTCCGCGGCTGCCTTGACCAGGTCACCTTCCACTTCCCGCCCTTCCTCACCCATTTCACTGAATCCTGAGGATATTAGGAGCATATATTTGATTCCCTTGGCCTTGAACTTGGGGATTATCCCCATGACCTGGGCCGCAGGCAAGGTGACAACGCCCAGGTCCACTTTTCCCGGAATATCGGCGATGGACGGATAGACCTTGCGTCCTGCTATATCCTGACCTTTGGCATTTACCAGATAAATCTCTCCTTCATATCCCCCCGTGACGAGATCGGTCAGAAGCAGATGGCCCCATTTGCCTAGCTGACCGGAGGCCCCGATGAAGGCTATGGAATGGGGATGAAATATCCTCGCAATATCCTCTGTCTTCACGGGCGGTCTTTCTGCCCCTGCCGCCGGCCGTTCGCCCAGAACAATCAGGGCGTCAACGGCGCATACCGACCCATCGGGTCTGATCAGGAGGGGATTGATATCCACCTCGGTAATCTCGTTCTGTTCCATACCCAGGCGGGACAGACCGGTTATCGTTTCGACGAGCTGCTCCCGCCTGGCCTGCTCCTCCCCGCGGAAAGGGCCCAACAGCGACCTGGCCCGCAGTTCATCGAGCATCATCCCCGCCTGCACTTCGCTTATCGGCGCTACCCGGAACACGGCATCACCAAGGGCCTCGGTAAATATTCCCCCTAGTCCGAACATGACGACAGGGCCAAACAAGTGATCACAGAACAAACCCGCTACGAACTCCCTTTTCCCATAAACCATGGGCTGAACAAGATATCCTTCGAGATCCTGTCCGCCTGCAGGACAATAAGCAAGTGCGGCTTCCCGCACTTGCTTATTGTCCTGCAGGTTAAGGCAAACCAGTCCTCTTTCCGTCTTGTGGGTCAGACGCGAGCCTAGCCCCTTGAGAACAACCGGGTAGCCGACCCTTTCCGCCGCCGCTACAGCTTCCTCCACGGAGAAGACCACTTCCTCCTCCACGACGGGGACGCCGTACTCTTTCAATATTTGCTTGGATTCCGCCTCGGTGAGGGCATTTCTTCCTGCTGCCTTTGCCTTTTTGATAACATCATAACTTTTCATTACTACTCTCCTTGATGACTTTCAGCGATCGCCCTGCCTCTCAAGGACGCGATGGTTATGTAAGTCTTAGAGTTCCTTGCATAACGGCCCAAGTGCTTATCACACGTCGCCTTTAACTGCAATTATCATCTACTTTATCTTGATATTTATTGACTTTTTACACCGATGAGGCTACGGTTTTGCCACTATTGCGTCGCGTTCACCGGTGTGCGCTGTTTTCTGCTTCGCCTGTATCCGGTGCTTAGGTTAACACTCTCTATTGATGATGAAAGGAGGATTCAGTGATGTTTGATGCATTAAGAAAGGCGGTGCTGTTCGGAGCCGGGCTTGCTGTCATGACTACCGAAAAGATGAAGGATTTTGCCGACGAGTTGGTGAAGCGCGGTGAGATGTCGGAGAAAGAAGCCAGAGAAGCGCTGAAGGACTGGATGGAGAAGTCAAAACAAGCACGCAGGGACATAGAAGAAAAAACGGAATCGGCAGTTAACAATGTCCTGAACCGGATGAATATCCCTTCTCGTTCTGAACTGGATGAACTAAAGGAGCGTCTGGCCAAGCTGGAGCAGACCAAAAAACCCAAAGAAACGGCCTAACGTCAACTATGCGTCTTCGCAAGCTTGGCAGCATAGCCCGGACTTACCGGAACATTAACCGTTACCGTCAGATACTGACGGTCCTGTTCAGGTATGGTTTTGACGGGATTATTGATCGTCTGAATCTGGGCCGCTACATTGAAATGGGAGTGCGCCTTGTTTCCCGCAAACAACGTGAAGAGGTAGAGTCCCTCAGCAATTACGAACGTTTGCGCATGGCCTGCGAGGAGTTGGGTCCGACCTTCGTGAAGATGGGACAGGTCCTTTCCACCCGCCCGGACCTGATC
>DMAT01000162.1 GCA_003451635.1 Syntrophus sp. (in: bacteria)
GAAAGTAAAGAACCGGCATTGATGGGGTTCCTGCTTTCGGTAAAGCAATTAAAAGAAATCAACGAAGAAAGGAGGTGAAAAACAGATGATTATCAGAATGATACTTATTGCTGCCTGTTCTATCAGCGGTTTTTTCATTGCCTACCTGACTTATCCCCCCAACCAGTGGTGGGCGTGGCCCCTGGGATTCATTATCGGGTTATTGATCGCTTTCTTCGTCATCAAGATGGAGCAGGATATTAGAAAGATCTCCCTAAGGATTATCCTTGGGGGAGTTGTGGGCATGATAGTTGGTCTTATCATCGCTTTTCTTCTTGCCTATGGTCTAAATTTTGTAAGTAATATCAAACAAAATCAGGAAGTCGTTCCCTGGATATACGCTCTCCTGACGGGAATCATGGGATACCTCGGATTGGTTCTCGGATCGAAAAAAATAGAGGAATTCAATATATTCGGTTTTGGACAAGCCAAAGAGCCTGACGAAGCCAGAGTTCTCGACACCAGTGTCATTATCGACGGCAGGATTGCCGACGTCTGTGATACGGGTTTTATCGAGGGGACGCTTGTGGTTCCCAGATTTGTCCTTGACGAGTTGCAGTACATCGCTGATTCCTCTGATTCCCTGAAACGTTCCCGGGGCAGGCGCGGGCTTGACATCTTGAACCGGATGCAGAAAATGGCGGGAATAACGATCGAAATCGGAGAACAGGACTTCCCCAAGATCAAAGGGGTTGACGCAAAACTCGTGGCGTTAGCCAGAAAGACCAATGCCAAGATCCTCACCAATGATTTTAACCTTAACAAAGTAGCGGAATTACAAGGCATAAAGATCCTCAACGTGAACGAACTTGCCAATGCCCTGAAACCGGTGGTCCTGCCCGGTGAGACCATGACGGTCAAGATTATCAAGGAGGGTAAGGAGCCTGGACAAGGGGTGGCCTATCTGGATGACGGCACAATGATCATCGTTGATAACGCGCAGAAATTTCAAAGTTCCGTGGTGGATGTGCTGGTTACCAGTGTTCTTCAGACTACGGCGGGACGCATGATCTTTTCGGAGATGAAATCCCTGGCCGCTGACAAGAAGCCCTTTGCCTTGTCAACAAAATCATAAATACTTTCCAGAGCCCGGATGCGAGAAAAGCATCCGGGCTCTCTTTTTATTACCATGACAAACGGGAAGATGAAAATTACGGCCGTAATCCCCGCCGGCGGGTCCGGCAGGCGCATGCAGAGCGGCGAGGCGAAGCAGTATCTGCTCCTGCAGGGCATCCCTCTGCTTGTTCACTCCCTTCGTACTTTCCAGGAATCCCCGGTTATTGGGGATATTGTCCTCGTAGTTCCCGCCGCCGATGTGGACAGGATTCAATCTGAAATTGTCGATGCCTTTGCCATAACCAAGATCCGCCAGGTAGTTGCCGGCGGCAAGGAAAGACAGGATTCCGTCCGTAATGGACTCGCAGTACTAACGGCAGATTGTGCGATCGTCATTATTCACGACGCAGCCCGGCCTTTTGTATCAACCGCCTTGATCGAAAAAGCGGCGAACGGAGCGATGCAAGAAGGGGCCGTAGCCGTTGGCGTCCGGGTAAGGGACACGGTCAAGCAGTGTGAAGGGGAAGGAAGGGTGATAGCAACCCTTGATCGTGAACAGATCTGGATGGCCCAAACGCCCCAGGCATTCAGGCGGGCGACAATCGTAGCCGCTCATCAAAAGGCACAGGAAGACAACTTTTACGGCACCGATGACGCCGTGCTGGTGGAAAGAATGGGGACACCTGTGAGAATGATCGAGGGTATTCCCGATAATATCAAGATCACCACAGCAGAGGACCTGGCTTGGGCTGAGCATCGGTTATCGACAAGGAAATGATGGAAAAGCAAGGAAGAGTTGGCATTGGATACGACAGTCACAGATGGTCCGAAGGTCGTCCCTTTGTGCTCGGCGGTGTCAATATACCTTATCACCAGGGCCTTTTGGGGCATTCCGACGCCGACGCCCTGATCCATGCCATCTGCGACGCCATTCTTGGTGCGATCGGGGAAGGCGACATCGGCGCCCATTTCCCGGATCATGATCCTGCTTTTAAAGACATCTCCAGTCTCTTGCTCCTCGGCCGGGTAAAGGACATAGTGTCCGGCAAAGGATATCGGGTTGCCAACATAGATGCTACGGTAATCCTGGAACAACCGAAGTTGCGACCCTACATTTCCGAAATGATTCGGATCATTGCCGCAGAGCTTGTCCTGGCCCCGGAAAGGGTCAGCGTCAAGGCCAAAACCAATGAGGGGATGGGATTCGTGGGGCGGGGGGAAGGAATCGCCGCCATGGCAATAGCCATGGTCGAAACAATAGAGGCACATGGGATTAAGTAACGGAATGGATTCAACAATATGACGAATATGCCTCCCCGCGTCCGCTTCGCTCCCTCTCCCACGGGGGAACTGCATGTCGGTAACGCTCGCACGGCCCTTTTTAACCGGCTTTTTGCGAAGCATTATCATGGCAGCTTAATCCTGCGTATAGAGGATACGGATCAGGTCCGAACATCCAAGGTCTTCGAGGAAAATCTAAGGCAGGACCTATCCTGGCTGGGCATCGAATGGGATGAAGGACCGGGCAAGGGCGGACCATGCGGCCCCTACCATCAAAGCGAAAGGTTTTCTCTCTATCAAACCCATCTGGAAAGACTGATCGCCGCTGAGCTTGTCTATCCCTGCTATTGCACGGACGAGGAGTTGGAGGCGGAAAGACTGGCCCTTATTTCCCGAAAAATGATGCCTCGCTACATGGGAAAGTGCCGCAATCTGACCGCCGAAGCCCGCAGCAGATTGGCGGCGGAAGGCCGGCCGGCTGCCTATCGTTTCCATGTACCCCCGGGAGCGATTACCTTTCCTGATCTGATCAGGGGCCCCATGCGTTTCGAGGGCAGCGCCCTGGGAGATTTCATTATTGTCCGTTCCAACGGCATTCCGGCCTACAATTTTGCCGTGGTTATCGATGATCATCTCATGAAAATCAGCCATGTGATCCGGGGGGAAGATCATCTTTCCAACACGGCCCTGCAGCTTCTTCTCTATCAGGCCCTTGGCTTTGCACCTCCACAATTCGCCCACCACGCCCTGATCCTGGGGTGGGACCGAGCGAAGCTCAGCAAGCGGCATGGATCTACAGCGGTCCGGGAGTTTCGTGAGCAGGGGATACTTCCTCAGGCGTTAATCAATTATCTCGCCCTTTTAGGCGCCTCGTTCGGAGAAGGCAAGGAGGTCTGTTCGATTGATGAAATTATCGAAAGCTTCTCCCTCGACCGGGCAGGCAAGAGCGGCGCCATCTTCGATAAAGATAAGTTATTCTGGCTCAACAGCCTGTACATCAGGAGGGAATCGCTGACAACGCTAACCGGTTATTTGCAGCCCTTTATCAAGGAGGCCGGTTATGCCCACCTTGATGAGGCTCGTCTCCACCGGATTCTGGATGCCGTTCGGGATAATATCACCAGTCTGGCGGAAATCGGAACTTATCTGCGAATTTTTGATGACAGCTCCTATGAATTCACTGCCGGGGCTCTAGAGCTTCTTGCCGACGACGAAACAAGGAAGGTTGTTTTGAGCCTCCTTGATCTCCTCGACAATACCGACGCAGAAGGCGATAAGCTTTATGGAACCCTGATGCCTCTTCTGCCCGGGAAAACGGGCTTGCGGGGCAAGAAACTCTTCATGCCCCTGCGCGCCGCTATCACCGGCCAGACAAAAGGGCCTGAACTAGACCGATTCTTCTCAATCCTGGGCAAATCCTCCCTGCAATACCGCCTCCAAAAGGCCCTTGCCGCCACAGCCTGAAAAAACATCCATCTACTTGGCAGTG
>DMAT01000114.1 GCA_003451635.1 Syntrophus sp. (in: bacteria)
CGTTAACTCAAGAATCTTTCCAATCTCTTTCATCGTACATTCTTCGTAATAATATAGCGCAACGACCAATCTTTCCTTTTTAGGCAACTGGTCAATGGCGCTTTTCAACCCTTCCCTCAGCTCCCCGGTGGCAAATATTTCATAAGGGTCCTGCTTCTCAATAACTTTTATTACCCCTTGTTTATCGACACTT
The DNA here is from genome assembly GCA_003451635.1 of Syntrophus sp. (in: bacteria). Taxonomy (GTDB): domain Bacteria; phylum Desulfobacterota; class Syntrophia; order Syntrophales; family UBA8958; genus UBA8958. The sequence goes on from DMAT01000114.1 coordinate 194, forward strand.
TCAAGATAATCGGGAGGCAGATCCTCAACACTGATCACGCCTATATATTTCGTGTCATCAAGTAGCCGGAAGTATTCCTCAAGGTCGATGCCGAGATGTTTTGCTACTTCTTCATCATCAGGGGGACGTCCGAGCTGTTTCTGCAATGTTAAGAATGCCTTCTCCAATTTGGTGTCTTTAGCTCGAACGGAGCGAGGCACCCAGTCGCCTGCCCTCAGTTCATCGAGGACGGCGCCGCGAATCCGGAATTTTGCAAAAGTTTCAAACTGGACATTCCTCGTGTCATCATACTTTTCCAACGCTCCCATGAGCCCGATCATGCCCACATTAATGAACGACTCTTTGTCTGAATGATCAATGGGCAGTTTTGCCGTCATCCTTGACACGATATTCTTCACAAGGGGAGTATACTTCAGGATGAGACGATCCCGTTCCTTTCTATCCATGATCCTGTCCGATAACCGAATCTCCAAAGAAGACGACGCTTCCTTCTTCTTGTACCTCCGGCTTCTCTTTTAAGAGTTTCTCTGCAATCTGACGTAGACACCTGCTCCCAACTGATGAAGGATACAACTCCATTAAGGCTTTCTGCCTTTTCACCGCCTCCTGACATTTTTCATCGTCTAAAACAAATCCCAAATATTCCAGATGTATGTTCAAGAAATGATCGGTAACTGTTCTGAGGCGACCGAATACCTCCTTAGCCTCGTTGGAAGATCGAACCATATTGACGATCAACTGAAATCGTTTCTTCGCGTAGTTTTTGTGCAGAATCTTCATCAGGGCATAGGCATCGGTGATGGACGGAGGCTCCGGAGTAGTAACGACAATAATTTCTTTAGCCGCCATATTAAAATACATCACATTCGCAGCAATGCCTGCGGCCGTGTCGATAAGCATAAAATCAGGTCGATCCTTGAGACGATTGATTTCATCAATAAGGGTCAGCTTGTGCCCTTTGGAAAGATCCGCCATATCGGCGATTCCTGACGACGACGGCAGGATCATGATCCCCCCGGGACCTTTTATGATTATTTCGGCAAGGGTTTTCTGACCATTCAGCAGGTGATAAAGATTATATTTCGGCGTCAAACCAAGAATAAGATCGATATTGGCAAGTCCCGTATCGGCATCCAATATGAGGGTCTTTTGATCCATGGAAGACAGTGCATAGGCCAAATTTGCGGCGATGTTCGTTTTACCGACGCCTCCTTTTCCGCTTGTTATGGCAATCACACGAATGGATTCCTGCTTGGGTATTTTCTCATGCAGCGAACCCGCCTCGGTGTTCTTCTTTACTTCCTGCTGTTTCTTCATTTTTCTAAGCGAAGTCGCTTGATCCACCGTAAGCACCTCATTATTAATGCATTGAATTATTTACAATTAATTTCGCTAATTTTTCAGGTGTCGCGTTTTCAATATCTTGTGGCACATTCTGCCCATTGGTTAAGTAACCGACCGGTTTTCCGGCATGGCGTACAAGGTCGTAGATGACGCCATATCGGCTGCATTCATCCACTTTGGTTAGAATGAGATTGTCGTATCCCGTCAGGCGATAATAATTCTCTGTCTCAAGCAGATGATCTCTCGACATCGATGGACTCAGCAACAGGTTTATCTCAGCGCCAGTATCCTTGGAAAATGTTTCATGAATATGCTTAATGAATTCTGCATCATTCGGCGACCTTCCGGGGGTGTCTACAAGAATGACATCTGCGTCTGACAATGCTTTCAAGCTTTTTTCAAAACTGATTTTACTGGTTGCCACTTGCAAGGGGACATCAATAATTTTTGCATAAACCTTCAATTGTTCCACTGCGGCAATCCGGAACGTGTCCATGGTGATAAGCCCAACCTTCTTTCTTTTATCGACACAAAAACTTGCCGCCAATTTTGCCAGGGTGGTCGTTTTCCCAACGCCCGTGGGGCCGATAAATGCCTTTATTCTTCTTGTTTTGGATATTCCTTCATTTTTTGAGAGAGATAAGGCGATGGTTTTTTCGGCTAGTTTTAGGCAAGAAACATAGTCCTTTTCAGGAAGACGGCCCTTTCTCATTTCATCAATAATGTGACATGTTTTACCTTTAGAAATACCGTTGGCAGTCAAAGTCTGGTACATTTTTGCCAAATGCTCGCTTTCTTGCCTGAATCTGGCCAAACCAATTACATCAACAAGTAATTCCACATTATCTTTCAGACTTTTTATCTCTTCACGGATGTCATTAGCCGGTCCCATTTTCTCAAGCATCCGCTGAATCTCGACGTATTGATGAACGACATCTCCCTGGGGCAAGCCAAAGGGTCCATTTCTTCTTTCCCCATCTTGCTCTTTGCACCACACCCGCCCGGGAATATGATTATTTAATTCCGTGATATCGATGGCGGCAATGACCTCAATTTTCGGTGGATTCGAATGCTTGATCGTCTTCGTCGATAAAATAATCGCCTCCGGTCCGAGATCGTTCTTGATTTGCTGCATGGCATCCTGAATTTTTTGGACTTCGTATCTTTTTATCTGCATCCTATATCTCCACCATTCCAAAAGATGTGATATTTGCATCCCTTGTTAATTCGTTATGAGAAATGACACATACATGGGGAAAAAACTTTTCTACAATCTTCCTGAAATGCGTTCTGATGTTCGGAGAACAGAGTAGTAGCGGCTGATATCCCTTCGAGGTAAAGTCTGTTACGTAATTCTGGATGCTCGTCATAATAAGCTTGATTGTATTGGGGTCAGGGGTGATGAACGATTCATGTTCACCATGCTGAATGGATCGCTGGATGAGATCCTCTATATCCGGAGAAAGCATAATGACATTGACGTTTCCATTCTGGTCCTGATACTGTTTTGTGATTGCTCTCGAGAGCGACTGCCTGACATATCCCAACAGTATATCGATGTTCTTTGTCATCGGGACATAATCCGACAGGGTTTCGATAATGGTGAGGAGGTCGCGAATCGAGATTCGCTCCCGGAGCAGCCTTTGCAATACCTTCTGGAGGATCGCAATGGAAATCACCTTCGGCACGAGATCCTCGACGACCTTGCCATGTGTCTTGGACAAGTTATCAAGCAAGGACTGAACTTCCTGCCTGCCGATCAGGTCTTCGACGTTTGTCCGGATAATCTCTGTCAGGTGGGTGGTAATTACCGTGGACGGATCGACGACAACAACCCCCTTTGCCTGAACCGCATCTTTGTCCTTATCTGGAATCCACACGGCAGGGAGACCAAAAGCCGGCTCTTTAGTTTCGATACCTCTAATTTTGTGAGCAGGATCATCGGGCGTTATTGCCAACTGGTACCCGGGCATCAACTCGCCTCTGGCCATTTCAATCCCCTTAATCAAAAAAATGTATTCATTGGGTTTGATCTGAAGATTGTCCCGAATATGAATGGACGGAACGACAAATCCAATTTCGAGGGCCAGTTGTTTTCGCAGCGCCTTGATGCGACCAAGCAACTCTCCGCCCTGTGCAGAATCCACAAGGGGGATCAGGCCGTAACCGACCTCGAGGCCGAGAGGATCAAGGGGCGTCAGGACATCTATCGCCTCTGCAGCAGGCGCGGCTACCGCCGTCTGTATCGTCTCCAGTTCATCGGTATCTTCTTGTGGTTTTCCGATAAGTTTATAGGCCAAAACGGCAAACATGAAGGCGACCACCAGAAAGGATACTTTAGGCATGCCGGGAACCATGGCGATAACAAAGACGACAAAAGCAGTAAGTGTTATGACTTTGGGGTTATTGAACAACTGACCCGTCAGTTCCTGTCCCAGGTCTGTTGAAGCAGATGTGCGTGTCACCAGAATTCCGGCTGCCGTCGAGACGATCAGGGCAGGAATCTGTGTTACAAGGCCATCGCCTATGGACAGGAGTGAATATGTGCGAGCAGCATCAGCAACATTCATGTCGTGCTGCAGGACACCGATGATCAAGCCTCCGAGGAGATTGACCATAACGATGATTATTCCGGCAATGGCATCGCCCCTGACAAACTTGCTCGCCCCGTCCATGGCGCCATGAAAATTTGCCTCATCTTCAACTTCTTTGCGCCTCTTCCTGGCTACCGTATCCGTAATCATCCCCGCATTGAGATCGGCGTCGATACTCATCTGCTTTCCCGGCATGGAATCCAAGGTAAATCTTGCTGCTACTTCAGCGATTCTGGTCGCCCCTTTTGTTATAACAATAAAATTGATGAGCACCAGAACTGAAAAGACGATAAAACCTATAACATAGTTGCCGCCGACAACAAAAGACCCGAAGGCCTTAATAACCTGACCTGCGGCATCTGTGCCCTTGTCGCCGTGAAGAAGAATAAGCCGTGTGGAAGCTACGTTCAGAGAAAGGCGCAGCAGGGTAACTATCAACAGGACGGAAGGAAATACTGAAAAATCCAGGGGCTTTAGTACATACAGGGACATAAGCAGAATCACGATGCTAACGGCGATGCTAATGGCGAGCAGGATATCCAGGACAATGGTGGGCAGGGGAACCATCATGACCGTCAAAATACCTACAACTCCCAACGCCAGCATGGCGCCGCTGCTTCTTATGAGTTCCGAAAAAAAATTATTTCTCAGTGCGTATGATTCAGCCATTGAGGTTCTTCCACCACCGATTTATTTTTAATTCCATAAACATAAGCAAGGATCTCAGCTACCGCCCGGTAAAGATTTTCCGGTATCACATCGTCTATGTCTACTAGCTTATACAATACTTGTGCCACCAATTTATTTTCAACCACGGGGACGCCGTGCGCCCTGGCAACTTCTTTAATTTTCTCCGCAATGAAGTCCATTCCTTTCGCCAAAACGACGGGGGCCATCATCTTATCCGTATCATATCTGATGGCTATCGCAATATGGGTCGGATTCGTAATGACCACATCAGCTTTGGGTACGCTCGCCATCATTCTCTTTCTTGCGGCGTCTCTTTGCAGCCGCCTGATACGTCCCTTGACAAGCGGATCTCCCTCTGATTGCTTGTTTTCTTCTTTCACCTCCTGCTTTGACATTTTGATACTTTTTTCATGTTCCCACTTTTGGTAAGCGAAATCGAGGACGGCGACGATAATCAACAATAAGCACACATTGGCGATGATAATGTAGGAATTGCGTCCGATAAAAGAAAATATCTGCCAAAGGTCCTGATTCATGAGGGGGACAACCTGATGCAAGCTCGACTTCACGGAAAGGTAGGCAACCAGGGAAACAATCGTTACTTTTAAGATATTTTTGATAAATTCAACGATTGACCTAGTCCCTAACAATTTTTTCAGGCCTTTTATCGGGTCGAGTTTCGAGAGTTTTGGGGCAATGGCTTCCGCCGAAAAGATGAATCCCGTCTGGAGTATATTCGAAAATAATGAGGCAATGACAACCGTCAGCATCAGTGGATAGAGGATATAGAAGAATTGCAGCGTCAATTCCGCAGCAAGCGCCGTTATCTCATTCGGAGAAAAGCTCATGGAAGACGCCCGGTGAAGATTTTTTGACAGCATCGTCATAATCTTCTTCAACATGTCGGAGGCGTTGAAATAGAAATAGATGAGAGCTGCACCCAGGACGGCAACGGAGGTTAGATCCCTGCTTTTTGCAACCTGCCCTTTATCTTTTGATTCAGATCTGCGTTTCGGGGTTGCTTCTTCAGTACGTTCCTGATTTTCTTCCGCCATGACAGCCAATCCTGGTCTTGTTCAGTGAAAATATATTTTACATCAAGAGCATCAGTTGTCGTATATCCGCCGGCAGTTGGTGAAAGACTGTGCCTAACCAGTTGATGAATAGAGGGATGGAAAGACCGAGGAAGAAAAACCCTACCGCAATCTGCAAGGGAAAACCGACAATAAAGACGTTGATCTGGGGAACTGTTCTGGCGATAATCCCCAGACCGACATTGACAAATATCATCACGGCCATAATCGGAGCGCTGATTTTTACGGCGATGACAAATAACTCTCTCGTATAATTAAAAAGCATCTCCATTAGAGGACCTGAAAATGAAAACCCAAGGGGCGGAATGCTTCTATAGCTCTCAACGATGGCGTTTATAAAGATATGGTGACCATCGACAAACAAGAAAACGATCATCGCTATTAGATACTGAAATTCCGCCAATGCGGATATTTGTACATTAGAAAGCGGGTCGAGAACGCTCGCCATGGAGAACCCCATTTGAAAGCCTATCAGTTCTCCCGCCGCCTGGACGCCGGCAAAGATACACCTTGCCACAAAACCAATAATGATTCCTATCAAGACTTCCCCCGCCATGCCAATGACCATTGAGATAAAATTTGAGGTGACGGGAGGCAAAGCATCCGTTTTCAAGAATGGATAGACAATTACTGCCAGGATTAGACCAAAACCGACCTTGACCCTTGCGGGAACAGTACGGTCGCCAAACACGGGAATCATGACGATCATCGCAGTTATGCGAAGAAATACAAGGGAAAATGAACTAATTTGCTGTAAACTGAGAACGGGAAGCTGCAAGCTTCATTGCTCCTTATAGTTACCTGACATAATTGGGGATGTTATTAAATATGTTGATAGTGAAGCTCATCAAAACATTCATCATCCATGGAAGAGCGGCCACCAGGGCAATTAAACAGGCCACTATTTTCGGGACAAAGACCAGAGTCATTTCCTGCACCTGGGTAACAGCCTGGATAAGGCTTACAAAAACACCTACGGCCAGACCAACGATCAAGACAGGCGCTGATATCAGCAGCGTAATTCTGATTGTCTCCGCCATGACGCCCGTAACAAAATCTATGCTCATATATAACCTCTCCTTAAGACATATCCCCGAAGCGGGGGCATCGTAGTTTGAAAATACCTAACGGAAACTCTGTACCAGGGAACCCACGATAAGGTGCCAACCATCAACCATGACAAACAATAGGATCTTAAATGGTAAACTCATCATGACCGGGGGAAGCATCATCATTCCCATGGACAGGAGGACACTGGAAACCACCATATCAATAATGAAAAACGGCAAGAAGACCATAAACCCGATTTGAAAGGCCGTTTTTAGTTCGCTGATTACGAAAGCCGGAATCAACGTAGTTAGAGAAACGTCCTCCGGCTTGGCAGGTCTTTTTTCTTTGGCTATCTTCACAAAAAGGGCGAGATCTTTTTCTCGCGTCTGTTTCATCATAAAGCTTTTTATCGGCACGGCCGCCCTTTCCAAAGCCTCGTCACCGGATATTTGCTCCTCATAATAAGGTTTTAAAGCTTGCTGATTCACTTGTTGCCACACCGGGGCCATGATAAAAAAAGTTAGAAACATTGCCAAACCAATAATAATCTGGTTAGGAGGCACTTGCTGCGTGCCAAGGGCGTGTCTCAACAACGACAGGACCACGACGATACGTGTAAATGAGGTAAGCATTAGAAATATGGCAGGAGCGAGAGAAAGTACCGTGAGAATAAAAACCAGTTGGATAACCGTTGCTGCCTTTGCGGGCTGGTCAACGGATCCACCAATGTTCAGGCTCACATTAGGTATGGGCAGCGGTTCCGCAGAACTCGCCGTTCCCGCCAGGACAAAGAAAGAAAGGGCGATTAAGAGCGAAAGTATAAGGTATTCTCTGATTGCGACTTTTGACATCATCTGCCCCATCTGTTTCTCACTTTTTCAACCCAATTCTTAATGCGCAGGGGATATTCCTGCATGGCCTGTGCAGAAGGCATTCCCAGGGATTGCGACTTTTGCAGATTATACATTCTCTCGATAAGTGCGGGGTCGGTGATCTGGGTCAGCAGAGTCATCTGGCCGCTGGATACACCGACGACAAGCATCTGACCGAGCACTTCGATCATCATGATACTGTGCTTGGGCCCAAGGTAGCGAGTCATGAGGATATTGATCGCGTTACCGTTATCTATCCCTGCGGGGGTGTGGCTAATGATTCTCTTCAATAAATACGCCGATGCGATCATCAGACCAAGAACAACCGCCAAGGCAAATAACATCTTTACAAAGGATACAATCAGTGAATACTCCAAACCGTCACCTCACTTCAATTTATTGATCCGTTCCGTAGGAGAGACAATATCCGTCAGGCGAACCCCGAATTTATCATTAACGACGACAACTTCCCCCCTGGCAATGAGACGGCTATTTACATAAACATCCATTGGTTCCCCGGCCAGTTTTGATAGTTCGACTACTGATCCCTGCCCGAGTTGAAGGAGCTCGTTGATGAGCATATGGCATCTGCCCAATTCGACATTCAAAGTCAGAGGAATATCCAGGATAAATTCAATATCGAGGTTGCCCTTTGGCGTCTCGACTTTTCTAACTTCTTGAAAATTGACGCTGGCAACCTCGGTTTTCTTTGGAGAAGCTCCCCGTGTCTGCTCTAATTCCTCCTGAACATCGTCCCAGGATAAATCATCATCACTTTTTGTTTTTTCGCCTTCCGGTTCGACACTGGCGTCGATACCCTTCAAAAGGGCATCTATTTCATTCTGCTCCATATTTCAGTCCTCTTTTCCTGAAAATATCTCCGATATTTGAACCGCCTGATTTCCACGGTAAATGGCCGGTCGTCCAGCAAATTTCTTTATTCCCTCAACCATAATCGATAGTTCCGAAGTAACCGATTCATCCAGTTGAATGACATCACCTCGCCGCAGATGTACCACATCTCGGGAGCTGATCTGAGTGGTCCCAAGTTCAACAATGATTTCCACATTGGATCTGAGGATATTTTTCTTGAACCTTTCCACAAGGGATTGGTCGGCTTCCATTTGCTCGCTCTGGAAACCTGCCTGTAGTTTGTCCTTGATGGGCTCCAGGGCGGCATAAGGCAGGCAAAGTGTCATCATGCCGCTCGAAGATTCGACTTCAATTTCGAAGTTAATGACGATAACAACGTCCGTAGGTGAGGCGATATACACGAACTGGGGGTTCATCTCCGACCGTTGATAGGTCATCTTAACTTCTATTAAGGATTTCCACGCCTTTTCCATGTCTGTGAGGGCGTTAATGACCACTCTTCGAATAACATTACTCTCAATTGCCGTAAATTCTCTTCCCTCAACCTTGAAGGTGTCTTTTCCCGTGCCGCCAAAGAGGATATCAACGAGCATAAAGATAATTTTTGCTTCAAACACAATCAAACCACTTCCTCTCAACGGATCAAGGCGAAACAGGTGCAGGCTCGTTGGTACGGGCAGTGTCTTCAGGAACTCACCAAATTTGATCATATCCACTGAAATCGCGCTGACGCTTGTCACTTTGCGAAGCAGCGAAGACAATGTCGTCCTGAAGGCGCGGGAAAATTTTTCGTTTGTCATATCGAGGGTCGGCATCCGTCCCCGAATGATCCTGTCCTGGCTGGTCAGATCATAGGGCGTAATATCCGCAGGATCACGAATATCCTCCACCTCCGTCTCCGTCTCGATTTCTCCGCCCGATATTCCCCTCAGGAGGGCGTCGACTTCTTCCTGCGATAGTATGCGAGTCATACCTTGTTCCTATGCATATATTTCTTGATGCTCACTGGACAACAAACTCGGTAAAATATACTTTTGATATTTTCGCCGTCGAGACGATACTGTTGAGCCGCATCAGTATTTCCTCACGCAATCGCTGCTTGCCGCCTACGTCCATCAGTTCCTTATAGGTTTTGGCGGACAGGAGGTCGAGGATATTATCCCTCATTCTTGGCTTCAACATATCAAGCTCTTTAACGCCCAGGGGATCGCTAATCTCCAATTGCATGATGAGCTTTAAGTACCTCTCTCCCTGATTGTCCTGGAGATTGATAATAAAAGGCTCCATCGGATAGACCGTGCCAATGACCGGTGGAGCTTGTACAACTACTTTCTTCGCGGGGGTCTTCATAAAGAAATAATAGCCGGCACCGCCGCCGCCAATAACTAATACGAGAACTACTGAAAGGATGATGATCCATTTCAGCAGGGGGCCATTTCCCTTTTTCTGTGGCTGTGGATCAAGCTGTTCCGCATCGCCAAGCTCATCATTTTTCCCTTTCGCCACCTTTTCATCCCTCCTTTATCTTATGATCTGAATATAATTTTAATACTCTGCTTCGTTTCGTCTTTCAAAGCTCCGTATCCCATTGCTGAAAATCGATGGGGTTCCAAGCGGCCTTTTTCAATAAGATATCTGGTTATTGTCCCCGCCCTGAGCATGCTCATATCGACCGATGTTATAGAGGGCCTTCCAGATAGTTCATTTTTGTCATAACACTCTATCCTGATATTGATCTTTTCATCTCGAATCTTGTCGGCAATATTTGTCAGAATCTTTTCTCCATAACTGTGCAGAATGCAGCTATCATGCTTAAAAAGGCTTGCCTCTTCCATATTGACCGTTACATCATTTCTAATCTGGTCAACGGTCGCCTGCTTCTCTCCTCCCATGATAGCCAGCATTATCGCTTTCAATTTCCCTGCTTTCCCATCATCATGGTTTGTGAGGGCTTTTTTCCGCTTCTCAACCTCGATATCGCGATCTCGATAGGGAGAGATAAACGGGCTGATAATGCTTCTAAACACCCCTTCAGTTTTTCCGGGAGACATCGTCTTGTTTAAAGAGTCCGTAGCCAGCAGAATCTCACTACTTTGTATGCTGGAAAAGGACAATATCAGGACGAAAAAAGTGAAAATGAGGGTCATCATGTCATTGAAAGTCAACAACCAGTTTTCTCTCTTGACCGTGGTTTTGGGGATTTCCCTCATTAACGCCTACCTCGATTCATCCGATCTTGCCCTGAGATATATATCAACACGTCTGTTCCCGGCGTTGACAGCAGTGTCTCCATCGGCAAGCGGCTGGTGCGAACTGAATCCGGCAGCGTCAACATGTTGACCCTGGACACCGCCGCTTTGCATGAGATATTGCCTGACCTGGGATGCCCTTGCCATGGATAGTTCCCAATTGGACGGATAAAGTGATGTTTGTATTTTATTCTCGTCCGTATGTCCTTCAATTATAACTCCAAGCTGGTGCTGGTTTACCAATCTGGATACTTCTAAAAGGAGGGGATAAGCGTCCGGTCGCAGGGAAGCCAGCCCAGTTGGGAATAGCAGCGGCGCCGTCATTCTCAGCCTTAATCCACGCCGGTTCGTATTTAAGCCCGCCGATTCAGTCAGCCCTCTGGATACAATGACCTGATGTAACGCTTCCGAAGCGCCAACCAACACAGAACTCCCCTCTTGAATATATTTTGTTGATTCCCCGGGACTGCGCATATTTGCGCCGTTTAGAGGTCTCTTTTCTTCCAATGATTTTCTGGCCGACATCATTTCTTTTTGATCCTGTTTTGAATTAGCAATAAGAAGTATAAAAAAAACGATCATGATCATGATCAGGGAACAGTAAATGGGCTGCCAATCGATAATGGAATGATCTACATCCCCATGATTCAATCTTTCGGATCGCTCAGGCATTTGAAAAAAGCGACCTCCTCTGTCTGGGCGCCACAAACGAATGAAGCTTTTGTTCGACCATGCGGGGATTGTCTCCCGCCTGAATAGAAAGCACTCCCCTGATGATGAGTTGCTTGACCAATAATTCCTCCGAGCTTTTCGTTCTCAGCTTGCCGGCAATAGGATGAAAAATAAGATTTGAGAGGACAACTCCATAAAATGTCGTGATGAGTGCTATCGCCATGGATGGTCCAATTGTTCGCGGTTCATTCATCTTCATCAGCATTTGCACAAGCCCGATAAGAGTCCCCAACATGCCCATGGCCGGTGCAAAGTTTCCCATACTGGTAAATATGTCTGCCCCGAGCCGATGGCGCTCAGCAATAAAGCTCAACTCCGTCTCCAGAATATTCGACATATCTTCCGGCTCAATACCGTCAACAATCATGTTGACGGCCTTGACGAAAAAAGGGTCTCTGATCTGTTTTGTCATATCCTGTAAGGCAAGGAGACCTTCTCTCCGCGCCATTTTTGACATGCCGACCATGATCTTGATCATTTCATCGACCTTGAATTCCTTTCTGAAAAAGGCATTTTTTGCGACCTTGATGACACCGAGCATATCGCTGAGACGATAATTGATCAATATCGCCCCCGTTGTTCCCCCGAGAACGATCATAAGCGATGGTCCATCTATGAACCATGCCAATCCTCCTCCCCCCGAGATCATGGCCAGGATGACCAGGCTGAACGCGCCGATGATGCCGATGATCGTGGCTATATCCAAATTTTATCCACCATGCCTGGAATATCCTTCCGGGTCCGTTACTGATCTATTGCTTATCTTGATTTTTACTTATCCTTCAGCACTCTACTGAGCAATTTGCGTACCAAACCAAACAATATAGGCAACCATTTGATTACATGTAAGATTAATGCTGGGAAAGGCCCTATGGTTTAGGGAAATGGCCTGAAAGTAATCGTCATTATATTGACGTCATGATGAAAGCCAAAAGTTATGCAGTGATAATTTTAAGCCCAAATATCAATCACAGTGCCCTTTTCTTTGTGAGGGGGCGACAATGAATACATTATTGCGGAATGATCTCGAACAGAAGGGGATGATTTTTGATAAGTAAGGTCGATATGGATAATATCGTCCGTGGTTATGTCGACAATGTCTTCAATATCCTTATGCCGGAGGATAACATCTTGGACTTTATCCCCGATTTCCAAATCTGCGTAGCTTCGGCGGCCTTTTTTCGCTAAGATGGCCGGCGATTTTTCCGGAGCGGCGACGGGATATGCGGGTTTGATTTCCATAAAGCGCTCAGTAACTAACTTGACGTCCTATGAGAACAAGCGACACATTCTCAAACCTACCTGGGTACTTAACTTAAAGCTGTATTTATGTCAACGGCAAAAGAGGCGCCAAAATGAACTGTATCATTTTGGCGCCTCTTTAAAGTATTTTGCTTTCTCCTATCGCTTGATATTCATCAGTTCCTGGAGCATCTGATCAGTCGTGGTAATGGTTTTCGCACTTGACTGATAGGCCCGTTGAGCGGCGATCATCTTGATGAATTCCCTGGCCACATCGGTATTGGATATTTCCAGGGAGTGGGACTTGCTCTTGCCAAGACCGCCCTCGCCGGGATTTCCTATGCTTGGCGTTCCCGATTCATTTGTCTCGGTGAAATAGCTCCCCACCTTGCTAAGACCGTCGTTGCTGCTGAAACTCGCCGTCCGTATCCTGGCCAGGTTCTGTTGCTGACCGTTCGTAAAGAATCCCGTGATGATCCCATCCCCGCCAACATCGAGGGAATTCAGCAGTCCCGCCGGGTAACCGTCGTTTTTCATGGTATTGACCCGTGAATCCATGGCATAGGAGGTGACTTCCGGGGCATCGGCGGCGGTGATATCCCAGGTGATTTCTCCGTTAAGCCCCCAGGACGGGTTCTGGGCAGAAAAATCAAAGATGATGTCCTGCGCCGTCGCCCTTCCATCCTGGCCGAAGGGATTGGAGGCAGACATCGTTCCGAAAGCCGTAGCCGCGTCAGAAGTTCCTGCCCCGAAAGCCAGGGACATGGTGCTTTCCCCTGTCACTTCATCGATAAGAACGAGGCGGCCTTCAATAATGGTTGCCTTTACCGGTTTATCAGGGGCAAAGAGCGCCAAAGCCTGCGTTTCGATGTCATCCAGGAAGTTCTGAACACTATCCACTCCCACGGCGGTACTGATCGTGTATGTCGGGGCTGCAGTGCCATTCAATGTATAGACTATAGTTTCACCATTACCGAAACTGTAAGTTGCCCCCGTGGCCGCATTAAAAAAATCGTCCCATTTGGTCGCTGCCGTAATTGCCCCCGTTGAATCATCTATCAGTTTATTCTCTGCGGCAATCACTTCTCTTGTTTCGGAAAGTTTCAATTTTCCCGCATCGTCAAATTCCAGCCAGGGTCGATCGGGAATAATGGCAGCCCCGCCATCCATATCCGATTTCATATACCAGAAACTGCGTTCCCCCTCGGTTGTGCTTATATCCACTGAGCGATATAAATACGTCGCCATCGAGTGCTTTGAACCCTGGGAATCATAGATCGTTTGACTTGTTGTATAGTAATTGGGATTGTCCGTCGTCTGCAATTCCGAATCAAGGTTCACCCCGAGTTCGAATTTCGTCGTTTCGTTCGGCGTTGATTTTCTCCCCGTGAGGTTGATCGAAGTCAGTGATGTCGATTCTATCCCCCCGTCACTGAACATCCTTCCCTGAACCTCATAGCCGCTTAAATCTACGAGATCGCCCTTAGCATTAAGGAAAAAACTACCGGCCCGGGTGTAATAGGTCAGATCGTCCTTAGAATTTTTGACAATGAAAAATCCCGTTCCGTCGATGGCGAGATCCGTGGCGCTCCCCGTTGTTTCGTAAGATCCCTGGGCAAATGAAGTGGAGATGGCCGCAACGCCGACCCCCTGCCCTACCTGCTGATTACCGCTCCCGCCGGATAGACTCTGGCTCAGCATGCTTGCAAAAGCTGTATCTCCCGATTTGAAACCGATTGTATTGGAGTTTGCCAGGTTGTTTCCAATAACGTCCATCTGCTTGCTTGCCGCCGACAATCCTGTCGTCCCGATCCAAAGTGCGCTCGACATATCTGTTTCCTCCTTCTTACTTATATCCTCGTTTATATTTGTTTATTCTTATCCCTTGACTTCCCTGACTTCACTGAAGGGCAGTTCCTGCCCGGCAACATTGACATAAATGGATTTGTCTTTGAAGCTGACGGCGGTCACCTTTCCGGAGACGAGAGTATCGACGGGAAGAGTTGACCCGGTGGCGCCAAATGCATAGACCTTGAATGTATAATTTCCCGATCTGTCCTGACCATTATTCCAGGTCAAATTATTGACTCCCTCTGCCTGATCATAAGCGCTAACCGTATCGGCCAAGACACCCGCTTCATCATAGATATTGATTTTAACTTCTTTGGCATCTTCTGATAAATCATAATATAGATTCACGGGAGAACCATCAGCGACAAAACCATTGCCTTTACCAGCCGTCACTTCTTTGCCGATCAGGTTGACAGCCTGCAAATTGGCTTGACTGCTTTGATAGAGTCCCAGATTCGTTATTCCATTATTCAGATTCGTGAGCTGTTCCAGGCTTGAAAATTGCGCCAATTGGGTGGCGAAATCCGTCCCGCTCATGGGATTTAGGGGATCCTGGTTTTTAAGCTGGGCAACAAGCATCTTCAGGAAATCCTCTTTCCCCATCGACTGCGTCTTGCTTGTCGCGGTAGCAGTGCTGCTGCCATACTGCTGGAGGATATTATCGATGCCGTTTACTTTTGTTGAATCGCTCATGATATGCTCCTTATTTGCCTCTATCAGGCAAAAATGCTGACCCCTTCATTGCTGTTTTGTGCCTTGATAATCTCCTGGCCACTTTTCGGGTAATGTTCATCTCCTGAAAATAGCTCCTGTTTCAGCATTCTCTCCTGACGGCTGTTCTGACCGGGATTATTGAACCTTGAATTTGCCTGATCTTGATAAAAGCTCCGTTCCGGATCGGGCTGATTTTGCAGGGTAACCTCAATTTTATCGATCTTCAGGCCCTGATTCTGAAGGGCCGTTTTTAGATCGTCGATGTGGACTTTCATCGCCTGGTGAACTTTTTCATTTTCTACGGTCATCATGATCTGGACAGTTTCGTTGCGGACAGCGATCTGCATATCCAGATGGCCCATGATCTCCGGTTTAAGAGTCAATCTTACCTGCCCATTGTCTTTGTTCTGAGCAA
>DMAT01000428.1 GCA_003451635.1 Syntrophus sp. (in: bacteria)
TGTCACCGGCATCTGCCAGGTGACGGGCGACGAAGACCTGATGCTCATCAGCGACGCCGGCAAGATCATCCGGGTCCGGGTGGAAGAGGTTTCCCTGATCCACCGCAGCACTCAGGGGGTCAGATTGATCGATCTCGATGAAAACGAACGCCTCGTCGGCATTGCCAGGGTAGAGCGAGAAGAGGAAATTGAGGAAATCCTGGAAAACGGCGTCGAGGAGACCGATGGTTCTCCTCAGGAAATCGATCTCTTCGACAAAGAGCCCTGAGTATTCTCGGGTCGGGGTGGGGATGGGCTATCGAATCCTTGATCATACTGCCGACATCGGCGTTGAGGTCCATGGCGCCACCTTGGCGGATCTTTTCTCCCAGGCCGCCTTCGCCCTCGTTGATCTCCTGACGGACCGCGCCGTCGTCACTGGAGAGACGGAGAGGATAATCCGTGTCGAGGGCGATGATCTGGAAGACCTGTGGATTAATTATCTCCGTGAAATTCTTTATCAATTCAATGGGGAAAGCTTTCTTCTCAAAGATATCCCGGAGATCAAATTTTCAGAATTAAGCTTGGAAGCGTCCCTCCGGGGAGCCCCCTATGACCCCTGCCGCCATACCATAAAGACCGAAATCAAGGCCGTTACCTACCACCGGGCCGAAGTAAAGCAAACGCCCGCAGGTTGGCAAGGCATCTTCATCGTCGACGTATGAGAGTAATATAAAATGCTTAAAAAGATTGATGATTGCCGCTGGGAAGTGCCCATGGCCGGGGGAATGAAAGTACCCGGCATCATCTATACCAGTGAGCGCCTCCTCAAGGACATGGGGGGCGACGAAAGCCAGAAACAGGTCGCCAATGTCGCCCATCTGCCTGGAATAGTAAAGTATTCCCTCGCCATGCCCGATGTCCACTGGGGCTACGGCTTTCCCATCGGCGGGGTGGCCGCCTTCGACATGGATACGGGGATCATATCCCCCGGCGGCGTCGGTTACGACATCAACTGCGGCTGTCGCCTCATGACCACCCGCCTGGCCTACGACGAGATCCGGGACAGTATAAAAGAACTGGTTACGGCCCTTTTTCAGAATATTCCCTCCGGCGTCGGGTCGAAAGGGGATCTGAAGCTATCGGTAAAGGAAGAGAAAAAGGTTCTCGAAGAAGGGTCCGGCTGGGCGGTTCGCCAGGGCTTCGGGACGCCGGAAGACCTGGAGACTACCGAAGACGGCGGCAGGATGAAGGGGGCCGATCCGGAGAAGGTCAGCGACCGGGCCCTGGAAAGGGGACGGGAGCAGCTTGGCACCCTCGCATCGGGAAACCATTTTCTGGAAATCGAAATCGTGGAAGAGATCTTTGATCCCGTTGCCGCTGCGGCCTTCGGCCTGGAATTGAATCAGGTCGTCGTGATGATTCACAGCGGCTCCCGGGGATTGGGATACCAGGTATGCGATGATTATCTGGCCCGGATGGTCAAGCATAGCGGCGAGCTGGGCTTCCCCCTGCCGGACCGGCAACTGGCCTGCGCCTTCCTTAAAGACCGCCGGGGGCAGGATTATTACGCCGCCATGGCCGCCGCGGCCAACTACGCCTGGGCCAATCGCCAGATGCTCATGCACTGGACCCGGGAAACCTTTGAAAAGACATTGAAAAAAGGCCCCCGGGACGTAGGGATGAAACTTCTCTATGACGTCTGCCACAATATCGCCAAGATTGAAACTTTTCCGGTCGATGGCAAAGAGCTACGGCTCTGCGTCCACCGGAAAGGGGCAACCCGGGCTCTCCCCCCCGGTCATGCCGCCCTGCCGCCGGCATATCTGAAGGTCGGGCAACCGGTCCTGATTCCGGGTAATATGGGTACGGGGTCGTACGTCCTGGTCGGGACGGAGAAGGCCTACACGGATACCTTCGGCAGCGCCTGCCACGGGGCCGGCCGGGTCATGAGCCGCACCCAGGCCATGAAGGCCAGCAAAGGGCGGTCCATTCACCGGGAAATGGCCGATCTGGGCGTGACGGTCATGGCCACTGGCCGGGGGACCCTCAGCGAAGAGATGCCTGCGGCCTACAAGAACCTGGACGAAGTCGTCGCTGTTGTCCACCGGGCCGGTCTGGCCCAAAAGGTGGCCCGCCTCCGGGCCGTGGGTTGTATCAAGGGCTGAAACCGTCAAAAAACCTCAACCACTACCATGATAATCCGTGTCCTGATCTATAAATGTTTTATGTCACAAGGCATTACGCCTACGGATTATGAGTGATAATTCTCTTTGAATAGAACCGAGAGAATGGGCAGGCAGGCCGCCGCCATAAGCGGGGGCTTGACAATATGACCCCCAATGAGGTTTACTGGCGTACTATGCGTAGCTGAGGGCAGGGGCATGAACCGGGGCGGCTCATTGCCTATAACCTGCTTCAGGTTGTCCAAAGAACCATGACAACCCCTGAGCGCCTGACGAGTTGACGTTTATTCGAAAAAAAGGTCACCAATCATTTGAAAACGATTCTTATTATCGATAGTTATGAAGATCAGCGATCGACTCTTGCCGAGTTTCTCGGGAAGGAGGGGTACAAGATCGACGAGGCCTCCACCGAGGTTCAAGCCATGAAACTGATGGAGGTGAATTCGTACGATCTGGTCGTAACCGATCTGTGCGAACCGGATTGCATGTGTACCGGGCTTCTTCATTGGATAAAAGACCATTATCCCGAGGTCAACGTTGTCGTTGCCACCTCATTCGGGGCTATCGACTGCGTCGTGAAAGCCATCCGGATGGGAGCCCGCAACTATGTCATGAAGCCGGTAACCAACAAGGCCTTTCTGGATATCGTCCAGGAGGCCACCCATCGGCGGGAACTCGAAATCAAGTCTCTCCGCCGGGTGAATGAGCCTTACTGTTATCGTGTGGACAAGGTCGTGGGGGTTTCCAAGAGCATGGAAAAAGTCCTGCAGATGGCCCTTAAGGTAACCGATTTCGACACGGGCATCATGATTCGGGGAGAAAGCGGGACCGGCAAGGAACTCATTGCCAGAATCATCCATGACCACAGCAAAATCAGGAAAGGCAAGGAGTTTGTGGCTATTAACTGCGCGGCCATCCCAAACGAAATATTGGAGAGTGAGCTTTTTGGATATGTCCGCGGGGCCTTCACGGGGGCCGGCCAGAACCGTAAGGGCCTCATTGAAGGGGCAAACGGCGGAACCTTGTTCATGGATGAAATCGGCGATACGACGCCCCAGTTTCAAGCGAAAATCCTCCGGGTGATCCAGGAGAAGGAAGTCCGCCGGGTTGGAGAAAACACGAATCGTTCCGTTGATATTCGCGTTGTTGCCGCAACTAACAGGGACCTCAATCAGTTGGTTAAAGACGGATCTTTTCGGGAAGACCTTTTCTACCGGCTAAGTGTGGTCGATATCTTTATTCCCCCCCTGCGGGAGCGCAAGGAAGATATTACAACGATGGCCGACTTTTTCCTGCAGGAAATGAATGAGCGTCTGAAGAAAAATGTGGAGGCCGTCTCCGATGAAGCCATGACGATTCTCATGGCTTACGCCTGGCCCGGGAACGTCCGGGAGCTTAGAAACAGCCTCGAAAGAGCGGTCGTCCTCTCCGGGCACAGCGTTCTCCAACCGGAAGACTTTCCCCTCGCATATGAGCACTATCGTAAGATCGAAGCCGGGCATCTGGATGACGAGACCATCACCCTTCAGGAAATGGAGCGCCGCTATCTCCTGAAGGTTATGAAAAAGTACAACTTCAATCAGAAGCTCGTGGCCCGGAAGCTGGGCATCGGCTACACCACCCTCTGGAGAAAGCTGAAGCTCTCCGAAAAGGACTTCAACTCCTCCCCGTAAAGCGTTCGATATCCGCACGAGCTATTTCATTTTGAAACTGGACCGGGACGGCCCTCCTTTTTTTGATCCGTCTTTTCCTTGCCGAATCCGTGTTTTCTCCTTTTTAGTAAAAAAATAATCCTGAACGATAACGGCCCCTCGCAGGGATATTTGTCCCTTGATCAGCAGGCTATGGGGGATTTGTTTTTCCCGCGGCATGTCTATTGCTCATATAGCAGATCCTTCATGGAGGCGGATTAATGACAACCTTGGCGGTTATTATCTTTATGACTTTAGCAGCGGGATCGGCAATAGCGATTGTGGCCATATCCCGTGTTTTGGGCGGCAAGCCCCTTACGGCGGCAAAGGATGTTCCCTATGAGTGCGGAATGCCGCCCGAAGAGAATCCGCACACCCTCTTTTCCGTCCGCTTCTACAAAGTGGCCCTGTTGTTTGTCGTCTTCGACATTGAAATCGTGTTTCTTTATCTTTGGGCGTCGATTGTCCGCGACCTTGGACTATTTGGACTTGTCGAAATATTCGTATTTATTGCCATTCTTCTGGCGGCGTTTTTCTTTGCATGGTGGAAAGGGGATCTGAATTGGGAATAACGAGGATCGATGAAACGACCATTATCACGAGTAATCTGGACCGGGTGGTTCATTGGGCGCGCAAGAACTCCCTCTGGCCTTTGACCTTCGGCCTGGCCTGCTGTGCCATCGAAATGATCTCCGCGGCGGCCTCCCGTTATGATATCGCCCGCTTCGGTATGGAGGTTTTCCGGCCCTCCCCGCGCCAGGCCGATGTCATGATCGTCGCCGGAACGGTAACGAAGAAGATGGCTCCCGCCGTCCGGCGCCTCTACGACCAGATGGCCGACCCCAAATGGGTGATTGCCATGGGGGCCTGCGCCTGTTCAGGGGGGCTTTTCCCTACCTATGCCGTCGTTCAGGGTGTCGATAAGATTTTACCTGTCGATGTTTACATTCCGGGATGCCCCGTAAAACCCGAGGCGCTCCTCGACGGCCTGATGAGGCTTCAGGATAAGATTGGAAGCGGTGCGGCGCCATGAATTTTGACCTCATAAAGGATAAGTTCGGCGCGGGAATCACCGACGTGACGATCGCTCATGATGAAATCACGGTGACGGCGAGGCGGGACATCCTGATTCCTCTTTTGCGTTTCCTGAAGGAAGGGGAAGAATTCGCCTTCAATTTCCTGACCGATCTTTGCGGGGTGGACTATCTGCCTGCATCGCCGCGGTTCCAGGTTGTTTACCATCTGTATTCCCTCAAGCACAAACACCGCCTGCGGGTGAAGGTTGCCCTTGAGGAAAGCGATCCGGAGGTGGATTCATGCATTTCCCTCTGGGCCGGGGCGGATTGGCAGGAAAGGGAATGCTTTGATCTTTTTGGCATAATTTTCAGAGGCCATCCGAATTTGCAGCGGATTCTCCTGCCATCGGACTTTGCGGGGCATCCCCTTCGGAAGGATTTCCCCCTGGAGGGGATTCAAGAGCAATGAGCGAAAGGACGATGAAGATAAACCTGGGGCCTCATCACCCCAGCACCCACGGGGTGCTCAGGGTGGTCCTCGAGCTGGAAGGTGAAACGGTTGTGGACGCCCATCCCGACATCGGCTTTCTCCACCGGGGCATTGAAAAGCTCGCCGAGCACCGCACCTATCATCAGTTTATCGTTCTGTCGGACCGCCTGGATTATCTGGCGGCCATGAGCAACAACCTGGCCTATGTGACGACCATCGAAAAGCTCATGGAAATAGACATCCCCAGAAGGGCCCGTTATATCCGGGTCATTCTGGCCGAACTCCAGCGTATTGCCAGCCATCTCTTCTGGCTGGGCACCCACGCCCACGATCTGGGGGCCATGACCCCGCTGTTTTACATGCTCCGCGAGCGGGAGGCCGTCATGGATATTTTTGAGTCCCTCACCGGCTCACGGCTCACGCCGAGTTTTATGCGCATCGGCGGTCTGGCGGCGGATATCGACGGGGATTTCATCGGGGCGGTAAAGGCGTTTACCGACACGTTTGCCGAACGGGTGGATGACTATGAGACGCTCCTCACGGCCAACCCCATCTGGAAGTCCCGGACAAAAGGGGTGGGCGTCCTTGACGCCGACGCCTGCATCAATCTGGGCGTGACCGGTCCCATGCTCCGAAGCGCCGGGAACGACTGGGATATACGAAAATCCCATCCTTACTCTTCCTATGAGGAATTTCATTTTGAAATACCCACCGGAAAGGACGGCGACGTCTATGATCGGTACCTGGTCCGGATCGGAGAGATGCGGGAAAGCGCGAAAATCATTCGGCAAGTCGTCGATGGCCTGCCCGCAGGCCCCTGGCTGGCCAAGGATGCCCGGACCGCCTTTCCGGAAAAGAAAGAGTTAAATACCAATATTGCCGCTCTTATCCAGCATTTCGGTCTGATCATGGAAGGATTCAAGGTTCCTCCCGGCGAGGTCTATCATTCCATTGAGTCTCCCCGGGGAGAGCTTGGCTTTTATATCGTCAGTGACGGCGGCGCCAGGCCGTTGCGGCTCCGGGTGCGCCCTCCGTCCTTTGTTAACCTCCAGGGCCTGGTCAGGATGATTCGCGGGAAATTGCTGTCCGACGCCGTGGCCGTCATCGGCGCCATCGACATCGTCCTGGCGGAAGTAGACCGATAAGCACACGGTGTCATTCCCCGACTTGATCGGGGAATCCAGAAAATGCTGGATCGTCCGGTCAAGCCGGACGATGACAAATAGCAGGTTTTATTTGATACTGTGTAGATAAATTAGAAATTGGACCTCTTAAGGGTGATAAATGCGACGCAAGCTGGCTGAACAATTTACGGAAGAGAAAATGGCGATGATGGACGCCGTCATTGAGGAGTACCGGGAAATACCGGGAGCCCTGCTTATCATTTTGGAGAAAGTGCAGGATGTCGCCCGCTACCTGCCCGTCGATCTGCAACGCTACATTGCCTGGAAGCTGGGGATACCGGCCAGCAGGGTTTATGGCGTGGCCACCTTCTATTCCTACTTCAGCATGGTTCCCCGGGGAAGGAAGGTTGTCAAGGTCTGCAACGGGACCGCCTGTTACGTTAAACGTTCCGAAGAGATAAAAGAAAGGTTGAAACAGAAAATCGGCGTTGCCGAGGGAGAAGTTTCCGCCGACGGCGAATTCTCGATTGAAGAAGTGCGCTGCCTCGGCGCCTGCGGCCTGGCACCCGTGGTTGTCGTCGGGGAAGAAACCTTCGGACTGATTGATCCGGAAAATGTCGGAGAAATACTGGAGAAAGTATCATTATGACCATGGACGAGCTAAAACAGATCAAAGAGAAATACATCGACGAAAGGCGAAAGGAAATCGAGGAAGGGTACATTTCCGTCGACGTGCATATGGGTACCTGCGGCATCGCCTCGGGGGCAAAAAATATCCATCAGGCCCTCCTGGAGGAGATGGGGAAAGCAGCGGTTACTAACGTGAAGCTAAAAATTACCGGCTGTGCGGGGCTGTGCAGCATGGAACCCATGATTACCGTATTGATTCCCGGAGAGTCGCCCGTAAAATACGGGAAGCTTGACTCTAAAAAAGTCCGGGAGATCTTTTACAGCCATATCCTGGGGGGACATCCCAAGGTTGAGTACGCCATCGGCCACGGCCTCGAAAGTCCGCAGAAGCGAGTGGAAATAGAATGATATCATCGGTTAGCAGAATTGCTTACTGCGCGAGCAGTAAATGCAAATTCCGCAAGCACATCGACATGAAAGAGCTCCTGAAGAAGTCCCTTCACGAGCTGGGCTACGGGGAGCGGATTCCCCTGGTGGAGACGGACTGCCTGATCTCCTGCCATCAGGGTCCGTCCATTATGTTTCTGCCGGGAGGCAAGGTATTCCAGGTCCTCACCGAGGAAAGCTTCACCGAGACCCTGAAGGACCTCTTTTCTACCCTTCAGCATCCCACGTCACCCCTCTTTAGCGAACCCCGGACGGCGAAGGAGATTCCGGGAATCGAGAGCGTCGATTTCTTTGCCAAACAGAAGCTGATTGTCCTTCGCAACCGCGGCCACATCGATGCGGAGAGCATTGAAGAGTACATTGCCCATGACGGTTATTTAGGCCTTTATAAGGCGTTGACGGCGTTGACGCCGGCAGAGGTCGTCGGCGAGGTCAAGATCTCGGGGCTCCGGGGGCGGGGCGGCGCCGGTTTCCCGACGGGAAGTAAATGGGATGAAGCGAAGAAATACAAGATTTATCCCAAGTACGTTATCTGCAACGGCGACGAAGGCGACCCCGGGGCGTTCATGGATCGGAGCGTAATGGAATCGGACCCCCATGCCGTTTTGGAGGGGATGATCATCTGCGGTTACGCCACCGGGGCCAATCAGGGATATGTTTATGTTCGCGCCGAATATCCCCTGGCGTTGAAAATGCTGGGGACGGCGATTGCCAAGGCAAGGGAAAAGGGGTTCCTGGGGCGGAATGTTATGGGTACGGGTTTTGACTTCGATATTGAAATTTATCCCGGCGCCGGCGCCTTTGTCTGCGGCGAGTCCACGGCCCTCATGTTTTCCATTGAGGGAAAGCGGGGCATGCCCCGGACCAAACCGCCCCGCTCTACGGAATCCGGGCTCTGGGGAAAGCCCACCTGTCTCAACAATGTGGAGACCTTTGCCAATATTCCCCAGATCATCCTCAACGGCGGCAACTGGTTTAGCAAGATCGGCGCGGAGGACAGCACGGGCACCAAGGTGTTCTCCCTCACGGGGGCCGTAAAAAACGTCGGTCTCGTGGAAGTGCCCATGGGTACGGATGCGCGAACGATTATCTTTGACATCGGCGGCGGCATCCGGGGAAACGCCAAGTTCAAGGCCGTCCAGTTGGGAGGACCCTCGGGGGGATGCCTCACGGAAGATGATCTCCATCTGCCCGTGACCTTTGATTCCCTTCAGGAGGCCGGCGCCATGATGGGCTCCGGGGGCATCGTCGTCATGGACGACTCCAACTGCATGGTCGATGTAGCCCGGTTTTTCACCCAGTTCTGCGTTGACGAATCGTGTGGAAAATGTGTGCCCTGCCGGGTCGGCTTAAAGGTAATGCTGGGAACCCTCGAAAAGATCATTACCGGCAATGGAGAACCGGAGGATCTGAGAGTCCTTGAAAAACAGGCCCATCATATTCAGGCCACCTCCCACTGCGGCCTCGGCCAGGCGGCGCCGAACCCGGTGCTCAGTACGCTGCGGTATTTTCGCCATGAATATGAGGCCCATATATTTGAAAAGCGTTGTCCCGCCCGGGTTTGTGTTGACTTGATCCACTTCGAGATCGACCGGGAAAAATGCACAAAGTGCGGTCTGTGCTTCAAAGTATGCCCCGTGGATGCTATCGCCTGGCAGAAGAAGGAATACCCCGTTCTCAACAAGGAAGCTTGTATCCGTTGCAAGTCCTGTATCCGGGCCTGCAAGTTCAAGGCGATTGTTTAGCAGGCGCCTCGGGGAGGAAAGAAAAAAATGGCCCTTACACTGAAGATCAACGACATCGAAGTTACGGCTCCGAAGGGAAGCACGATCCTGGAAGTAGCCGAGCAGGCGGGGGTATTCATCCCCACCCTGTGTCNNCAAAAGAATCATCCCCGCCGGCGCCTGTCGCCTGTGTATCGTCGAAGACCGCAAAAAACCCGGCCAACTGATCCCCTCCTGTTTTACCCCGGCCCGGGACAATATGGAAATCGTCACCGAGTCGCCGGCCATCCTGGACGCCATAAGGGAGCAACTCAACCTTATTCTGATCAATCATCCCCTGGATTGTCCGGTCTGCGACAAGGCCGGTGAATGCGAGCTCCAGAACCTGGTGATCAGGTATGGCCTGACCGGGGCGCCCTATGAGCTGGAAAAGCCGTTCCGGCCCATCGAGGGCGAATCGCCCCTGATTGAACGGGACATGACCCGCTGTGTACTCTGTGGCCGCTGTGTCCGGATTTGCGGCGAATTGCAGGGAAAAAACGAACTGGAATTTCTGAGTCGCGGCTACAAGACCTATATCGGCACGGACGGCGGCAGAAAGCTGGACTGCGATTTTTGCGGTCTCTGTGTTTCCACCTGTCCCGTGGGGGCCCTGACGGACAAGCTATTCAAGAACACCACCCGGGTATGGAAGCTGGAAAAAAGGCGGACCGTATGCAGTCATTGCGGTCTAGGATGCCGTATCGACTTGAATATGGAGGGAAATATCATCCGTCGGGTGACGGCGCCGGTTGCTAAAGACGGCAAGGAAGGACTGCTCTGTGTGCGGGGTCGCTTCGGGTGGCGGGTCTTCGCTGACGATCACCGGAGACCCAAGGTGCCGCAGCTCCGTGACGGCAAGGGACGGCGGGACGTCGAGTGGGGAGAGGCCCTGTCTTTTACGGCCCGCAGGATCTCGGAGGTCTGTGCAAGTCATGGGGGCGAATCGCTGGCGGCCGTTACGGCGGACCTGCTGACCACGGAAGAAGCCTCTGCCTATGGCCGCTTCTTCCGTTCCGTCATCGGCACCGACGACCTGGCCTCGGTCCAGGCGGCGGGCTACCGCCGCATCATGGCGCAGTTGGACAACCTCCTGCCCGGGCCTTGGAAAATGGCTTCCCTGGGCGGCCTTATGGCCGCGGACATCCTCCTTGTTCTCGGCGGCGGCGCCGCCGAGCTGCATCCGGTCCTGAAACCCGTGATCAATCGCTATCTGAAAGGGGAGGGCAAAGAGCTGATTGTTCTTTCTTCCTGGCCCGATTATTTTTCTGAACGGGCAACCCTGCCCATGGCTGTTGCACCGGGACTTCTGGACAGCTTTCTGGACGATTTGAGAGAGATCTTTGACGTGGAGGGGAAGGAATGCCACACCGACGCCTCCCGTTACGGCATCGATACGGCGAAGCTGGCCAGGCTTATATCCCTGCTTCAGGGGGGGGGAGAAATCACCGTCCTGGTGGTCCCCGATCTCCACGGACATCATGATGCGAGGGCTTTCCTGGCGGCGTCTCTCCATGACCGGGTCCGGGGCATCCTGCCCCT
>DMAT01000169.1 GCA_003451635.1 Syntrophus sp. (in: bacteria)
ATGCCAAGGAGCGGGTCCAGTTCGGGAAGCCCATCGGCGTGTACCAGGCCGTTCAGCATCATTGCGCGAACCAGAAGATGGCCATTGAGGGGAGCACCTATATTACCTATAAGGCTGCCTGGCTGCTTTCCAGCGGTCTTCCGGCCACACGGATTGCGGCGTCGGCCAAAGCCTGGGTCAGCGAGGCATACAAAAAGGTGGCGGCTATCGGTCACCAGATTTTCGGGGGTACGGGCTATATCGTGGAACACCCCATGCCCATTTATTCCCGCCGGGCGAAGGCGGCTGAATATGCTTACGGTAACGCCAATTACCACCGTCAGTTAGTCGCATCGGAACTGGGATTGTAAGTAACAAGAAAGGCGGTTGATTATGGAATTGAGTCGATTAGACAAATATCCCGATAAGGCCGAGTTTCTCGAGGTATGGAGGAAGAAGGCTTTTGATATGGAAATGCTGAATCATGGCTGTTCCCAGGTCGTAGTGCAGACCTTCCTCGATCTCTTCGAGGAGGAAAATGTCACCCTCTTCAAGGCGGCCAGTCCCTTTGCCGCGGGGATGTCCCTGACTGGTAACAACTGCGGGGCTCTGGTGGGGGGACTGATGATTCTGGGATGCTTTTTTGGAAGAGACGACATCCGGTCCGGGATGGAAGGCGTTGTGGCCGGCATCCGTCCCTGCCGCAAGCTGGTTAAATTTTTTCAGGGTCGGCACCAGGCCGTCAACTGCCGGGACATCACCGGGGCGGATCTTGCCGATCCGCACGCCTCGGAAGCCTATTTTGACGGCGGCGGCCTTGAGAAGTGCGCCAATATTACCGCCGACGTAGTCTTTTATGTGGCGGATCTTCTCTATGAGGAAAAGCAGAAAAGAAAAGGCTGAGCAAACAAGAATGCTAACAAATATAAAGGGAGGTTTATTATGGAGAATTTGAAACCGGGAAGTCTGGAGGGTGTGACCATCCTCGATTTTACCTGGGTGCTGGCAGGACCCCACGCGACGAAAACCCTTGCAGATATGGGGGCAAATGTCATTAAAGTTGAGCAGTACAAAGCCGGGGCCAACGAAAGATGGCTTCCCTACCGCCTGACCCATGACGAGGTTACCCAGAGCTCCTACACGATAAATGTGAACCGCGGGAAAAAGAGCATCTGCGTTAATATGAAAAATCCCAAAGGAATGGCCCTGATTCATGAACTCATCAAGAAGAGCGACGTCGTAGTGGAGAATTTTGCCCCCGGTGTCATGGACAGGCTGAAGCTGGATTATGAGTCGGTCAAGAAAATCAAGGCAGATATCATCTACTGCTCCATTTCCTGTTTTGGCCACTGGGGACCTTACAGTCACAAGCCCGGATATGATATGATTGCCCAAGGCGCCAGCGGCTGGACCGCCCAGAGCGATCCGCCGATTATTGCGCCCGTTTCCATCGGGGACACTGTTGCCGCCATGCATGCCGCAACAGCTATCATCGGCGCCCTTTACGCGAAAAAAGTGAAAGGAATCGGTCAGAATATCGATATCTCCATGATGGACTGCCTGTTTTCCCTTCATGAAAATACCCTGCCCTGGTATCTGATCACCCAGGCGGTCGGGGAACCCATCCAGCCGCCGCGGATCGGACGCCAGCACCCCGGTTATGCCCCCTACGGTATTTATGAGGGAAAGAACGGCGGCCTGATCTGCATCGCCTGCCTCACGGAGAACCGCTGGCAGCCCCTGGTAAAACTCATGGGCGAGAAGTATGCGTGGCTCCTGAACGAGCCACGGGCGAAAGATGTGTCCACGCGGTGCACAACGGCGAACGCCCCCTTCATCCATAAGCACCTGGAAGAATGGGTCGCGGAACAGGACTCTGTTGAAGAAGTGGAGCGGCTCCTCGATGAGGTTGAGGTGCCCTGCCTGAGGGTTAGAACGCTCCAGGAACTGGCGGATACTGATCCGCAAATCAAGGCAAGGGAGATGATGCCGCTGGTTGAGCAGCCCTTCATCGGTCCCATGAAGATGTACGGCAGCCCCCTGAAGATGTCGGAGACGCCGTCATGCATCAGAGGTCATGCCCCGATCCTCGGCGAGCATAATGAAAACGTCCTTGCCGGCGTTCTGGGGTACAGCAAAGAACAGGTAAAGGCCATGTACGGAGAGGACGTCCTGTATCACGAACCGGCCGTCGACAGGCTGAAAGGGTGAGCCATAATAAAACAAAGACATACCTCCTTGATCAATGATATGTCTAAACTGTGAATGGACGACGGGGTCAGGATTCTCGCGCTCGCCTGGCCCCATCGCCTGTTCCGGAAAGCGAGGACGATAATGCTGAAATTTGAAAGATGGGACTTGATAAAAAGAAAAATCCGTCGGGACGATCTGGAGGACTTAGGGGTTCCTACGGGAGACATGATCTGCCGCTGTATCGATGAAGGAAAACTCGATCTCGCCAAGGAACTTGCCCAGTACTTTGTTCCCGAATCCAAGGGTCTCCATGACCTCTATGTGGACTGGACCGCCGATATCTTCGACAAGGTAGCAAAAAAGTACGGTGAAGAGGCGATGTTCGAGCTGCTGCGGGCGACCCAGAGCACCTGGATGATGAGAAGGACCTGGAGCGGCCTTTCCAAGATGGAGCCCTTCCAGAGATTGATCCTGAATGGGGAGATCTTCCGGGCCCACCGCTGCGGCCCCCGGCAAATGGGTGAACTGACCTTCGTCGAAGACGAGAACAAGTATGAACTCATCTGCGATCCCTGCGGAAGCGGAGGCCGGATACGCAGAGGCGATCCCGTGGACGGCACGCCTTCCCGTCTGGGTAAACCCTACAACTTCGGTGTCACCTCCCAGCCCTACTGGTGGAGCTGGTCCCAGGCGGGGGTTCCCTACTACTGCATCCACTGCGCGATGAACGAAATCCTTATGATGGAATGGGGCGGCTGGCCCCTCTGGGTAACGGAGTACACCCCTGATGCGGAGAAACCGTGCGCCTGGCATTTTTATAAGACCCCTCAGGCCATTCCCGAGAAGTACTGGAC
>DMAT01000214.1 GCA_003451635.1 Syntrophus sp. (in: bacteria)
AAACACCGATTGGTGAGGAAGAAGACAGTCATCTCGGTGATTTTATAGAAGACAAGAAAATAATGTCCCCTTCGGAAGCGACCATCAGCATGGATCTGGCCGAACAGACGAGGAAGATCCTGGCGACCCTGACGCCCCGTGAAGAAAAGGTCTTGCGGATGCGCTTCGGCATCAGTGAGCGGGTGGATGTCTCTACCGACGAGTCAAGAGAGCCCCCGGTGAACCTATCCCTGGAAATAACCAGACAGGCGGAGAGCAACGGGGTAAGAAAGCTCCGGAATCCTTCGCGCCGTAAGCTCATCAAGCCGGCACTTTAGTTGTGAATATAAGACAGGCGAAGGATGGCTAAAGAAGGTATTGACATCTTGCCGGTTTGGGTATATTTAACTCCATTATTGACTAAGTGGTGAGACAGGAGAGGGCCCATAGCTCAATTGGTAGAGCNNAGAGCCACCGGCTCATAACCGGTAGGTCCCTGGTTCGAACCCAGGTGGGCCCACTATTAGATATGCATAAAGAAGACGCCATATTCAAGGGAAATGGTCAAGCAGGGATGACCGGGAGACAAATCTTCCTTTGAAAAAAGTGCACCATGCCGATGGTGCACTTTTTTTTGTCTTTTACAGGGTAAGAAAGGGGAAAGTCTTTGAACGAACAATTATTGTATCTCATCGAGCTGCAAAAGATCGATACGGAAGCGCAGAAAGTGCTCCTTGGCAGAAAGGAGTTACCCGTATTACTGGCAAGACGGGAAGAAGCATTCGGAGTTATAGAGGCCCGGATTACTGAACACAGATCCAATCTTGAGGAAAAAAGCAGAAGCCACCGGGAATTGGAGGATAAATTAAAAAAAGGGCTGGAGCAACTCAGGAAAACGAGAGACCGTGTCCACGAGGTCAAGTCCAACAAAGAATATCAGGCGGTGTTAAAGGAAATTGAGACGCTTGAACAAAAAAACGGGGTAGTGGAAGATCAGATTATTTCCATTCTTGAAGAAATCGATGCAGTCAAAACTTTACTGTCCGTAAAAGAACAGGAATTTTCAGGGGAAAAACAAGCGTACGAGGAGGACAAGAGAAAGACTGAGGAACAGATCGGTTCCATCGAATCGCAGTTGCAGTCCGGACAGAAGCAGGGGGAGGAAATCCGTGGAAAGATACGGAAGGACCTTTTAAAGAAATATGAGATAATCAAGAATGTCAATCACGGTCTGGCCGTCGTGTCGGCATGGAAGGAGACCTGCAATGGTTGCCATATGAACATTCCTCCCCAACTTTACAATGAGCTTCTGGGATCAGGAGACGACCTGATTTGCTGTCCAAACTGTCGTCGCATTATATATCGACGCGAGCAAAATGTTGATGGTGCTTGAGCAGATCAGATGATCGCTGGTCCGGACCACCGGACGGGAGGAAAGTCCGAGCTCCACAGGGCAGGATGGTCGCTAACGGCGACTGGGGGAGACCCTAAGGAAAGTGCCACAGAAAATATACCGCCGGCCGGGGGCAACCAGGACGGTAAGGGTGAAAAGGCGAGGTAAGAGCTCACCGCTTTCCTGGCGACAGGGAAGGCATGGTAAACCCCATCCGGAGCAAGACCGAATAGGAGAACGATTGAGGGCTGCCCGCCCGATGTTCTCGGGTAGGTTGCTTGAGGCAGCGGGCAACTGCTGTCCCAGAGGAATGATCATCGCCGCCCTGCGGGGTAACCTGGGGGCGGAACAGAACTCGGCTTACGATCTACTCAGGCATCTCTTTATAAAGAAAAAGGGCGGTTCGCAAGAATCGCCCTTTTTCTTTCTGTCCTATAGCATGAAACTTATATGCCCAGAGATTTCTCCGTTTCCTTGATGTCGATTGTGGTCTTGATGACCGTGTCGGAGTTCAGGGAGATACTGCTTATCCCGCATTCAACAAGAAACCGGGCGAATTCGGGATAATCGCTTGGAGCTTGTCCGCAGATCCCAATCTTTTTGCCCATCTTGTTGGCCTTCGTAATAGCGATCCGGATCAGATCCATGACGGCTTTATTGCGTTCGTCAAATATGTGGGAAACAAGGAAAGAATCTCGATCCAGACCAAGGGTGAGCTGGGTCAGGTCGTTCGAACCGATGGAGAAGCCGTCAAAAATCTCGCCGAATTCATCGATCAAGAGTACATTGCTGGGGATCTCGACCATCATGTAGATCTCCAGGCCGTTTTCACCCTGGACAAGGCCTTTGTCGGCCATAACTTCAATGACCTTTTTGCCTTCCTCGACGGTACGGCAGAAGGGGATCATCAATATGGCATTGGTGAGGCCCATCTCGTTTCGCACCTTTTTCATGGCCTCGCATTCCAGGGCAAAGGCATCACGGTAACGCTCATTATAGTAGCGGGAGGCCCCCCGGAAGCCGATCATCGGGTTTTCCTCGTCCATCTCAAAATACTGACCCCCGATGAGGTTTTTGTATTCATTGCTCTTGAAGTCGCTCATGCGGACGACGACGTCGTTCGGATAGAAGGCGGCAGCGATCTTGGCGACGCCCTGGGCCAGTTTGTCGACAAAGAAATCGGCCTTATTCTTATACCCATAGGTTAAGGATTCAATCTTCTCACGGGTGGCCGGATCGGCAACCTTGTCAAACTGGATCAGGGCCATGGGGTGAATGCTGATGAACTGGTTGATGATAAACTCGAGCCGTGCGAGCCCGACGCCATCATTAGGAATGGCGGCAAGATTGAAGGCATTTTCCGGATTGCCGACATTCATCATAA
>DMAT01000001.1 GCA_003451635.1 Syntrophus sp. (in: bacteria)
GAGGGCTGCCACGGCCATCGCCATTGCCAGGTATGTTTTACCGGTGCCCGCAGGTCCGATCCCGAATACCATGTCGTAATTTCTGATCGCGTCAATATATAGTTTCTGGGCAATGCTCTTGGGAGTGATAAGTCTCTTCTTAGAAGATATGAAAACCTTGTCGAGGAATATCTTTTCAAGACTTACGCTACCGTCTTCCGAAAGGATACGGTGTGCGTAGTCGATGTCCTGGGCAAAAAGGGGATAGCCCTTCCCTAAAAGGGCGTGTAACTGGATGAGGAGATTCTTGACCAGACGGACCGCTGTCGCTTCTCCGGCGAGGGATAGTACGTTCCCTCTGGACCCGGCGCGAACGCTTGTAAGTCTCTCTATCTGTTTGAGATGCTTGTCATGTTCTCCGAGCAGGTTCCTGAGGAGGGCATTGTCGGAAAAATGGAGATCCTCTGTGCTTGTATCCTGAATCTTCGCTTTCAAGTTATCTCTTATGTTATTGAGGTGTTATGCAAAACTTTCTCTTGATTTATGGTGATGCTATCACGTCCACAAACCAAATGCAAACATCCTTCCTTCTGCATACGCCATGTTTTGTTTCTCCCTCGCGGCTCACTTTTGGAGGAAAAGATGGGCAAACACTTTCGCGTTGCCGATCATGTTGGCAATCAGGCAATTTTCATTCGGTTGATGGGCGGTGGGTGTTGTCCGGCACCAGACGGCGACGGGATAACCTTCCCGGCGCAGATAGGCGGCAACCGTCCCGGCCCCGATTCCCTGGGGGGTAGCCTGGACGTGATACACCCGGTCAATAGCTTGCTTTAGGGCTGTGACAATAAGACTTTGCGGATCTGTTGCCTCCGGAGCCTGGACCTCCTGCGCTGGCGATATCTCGATAGTAACCCCGAATTCCTTCTCGATCTCGTTCGCCACTTCCCGCATGACCTGCTTGACCACGGACAGATCATAGAGGGGCAATACGCGACAATCCATATAAAAGTTGTCCTCCCCGGGGATAGTATTCACATTTGGTACATTGGCGTCTTTTCGCGTCGGTTCGAAAGTGCTCAGGGGAGGGTCGAAGAGGGGATCGCTCTTTGTGAAACGCTCATGGAGACCAGCGTACAGACGTACCGCCAGATGCGAGGCCGCCAGAAAGGCGTTTTTCCCCAAGTAGGGTTTGCTGCCATGACATTGTTTTCCCAGGGTACGGAAGCGAACCCAGAGAATGCTCTTTTCGGCAATTTCAAGCAATGTTCCGTCTTCATTTCCCGAATCGGGGACGCAGATCAGATCTCTTTTCGTAAATGGATTATGTTCGTGCTGGAGGAGATAGGCCAGTCCCCAGCGGCTTGCCGTTTCTTCATCGGATACGAAGACCAGTCCGGGAGATCTTTCCGGCTGTACGCCTTCATCGAGGCATGCCTTTAAGGCGTAAAGGGAGGCGACAAGATCCTGTTGATTGTCCACGACGCCCCGGCCGATAATATAGCCGTCCTGCACGTAGGCGTGATAAGGGTCTTGATTCCAGAGCCCCAATTCTCCCGGGGGAACGATATCCATGTGGCTGATGATCCACGTTTGCTCTGTGGATGAAGCCGCTGCCCCTGGGTAACGAACGATGATATTGGGCCGGCGCCCTGAAGATACACGTTCGTCGGGGGCGTCAATGAGCTCCAAATCGGTCATGCCGAGGCGCGCCAGGACATCCCAAAGAAAGATGGCCTTCTTCATTTCCCCATCTCCGCCGCTCTCCGGGGCGATGGCGGGTATGGCCGTCAACTCGATCTGCAGTTTTACCATGTCCTTTTCATAGCCTTCAATGCGCCTTGCTACGCGGTCAAAAAGTTGTTCATCAATCATAATTCACTATTATCCTCTTTAAATCAGGGTATATTTCCTTTATGTGGAGATAACCGGCCTCACTTCCAAGGATCAGCGTGATTGAATCGTCCGGGGTGAGGACATTAGCAGCAGTTTTCCTTATCTCAGCGGGGGGCAGCGAGGTTATCCGCTGACGGTATTGCTGAAGGAAATCAGCGGGCAACTTGTCAAAGGCAAGCAAGGCCTGTTGAGTGACAATTTGATGCAGGGAATCGAACTGAAAGACAAAGCTGTTCAGAATCGCCTTTTTTGCGCCATCAATCTCCTTCGGTGACAGGCCGTCTCGTTTGACATTCTTCATAATATCCTGAATAACGTGGAGGGCGGTCGGAGCGGATGCCGATTTGGTCATGGCATAGGCCCCGAATACTCCGTAATCGCGCCTGGCGCGGTAGAAACTGCCGGTTGAGTAAGCAAGGCCCCTGTTGGTGCGAACTTCCTGGAAGATACGGGAACGAAAGCCTCCACTTCCCAGGACGAAATCAATGACATCGAAGGCGTAATAGGCGTCAGAGCCTTTTTTGGGCGCCGATTGGCCGGTAACGATGATCGTTTGCGGCGTTTCCTTAACGATATAGTAGCTGCCGGGAGAAAAAGGCTTGAATGGCGCTGCCACCGGAGCTATCTGCCCCTTGGCATTCCAGTCTCCAAAGGCCTTACGGAGAAGCATTTCCGCGTCCTCCCGGCGGATATCGCCCGACAAGGCCATGATCATATTTTCCGGGGCATAGTGACGTCGGTGACATTCGACAAGATCGCTCTTTTGTATATTCTTGATCGTCGAGAGGGAAGGGAGCCTTCCCCGTGGATTTCCCTGGTAAAGCAAGCGGTTGAATTCCTTAAAGGCCCAGTTTTGAGGATCGTCGGCGAGACGGCGGATTTCTTCGCTTTTGAGATCTTTCCCGAGTTTTAGGCGACCCTCATCAAAAAGCGGTTCCCGAAGAATCTGGGAAAAGATTCCCAATACCTCTTCAAAGTCTTTTTTTAATGAAAACAACGACCATTGGATCTGCTCAAGCCCCTTGCCCGCTTCGATGGTAGCGGCATAGTAATCAAGGGTCTCATCGATGGCTTGGGGGGCCATTTTCAGGGTTCCGCCGGTGCGCATGACGGACGCCGTCAGTTCCGAGACGCCTTCTTTCCCCGGGGGATCGTACATGGTCCCTGATTTGACAATGAGTGTTATCTTGACGACGGGCAACTCATGATTCTCAATGATATAGACGGTAAGGCCATTGGGCATGGTGATCCGAGATGGCTGGGGGGGATCGAACTTGAGGGGGCCGTAAGTGAGTTTAGCGTGATCAGGAAGGGAGAACGGTGCTGCGCTTAATATGCCGGATTGGCCTATAATAAAGGTGATAAGGAAAATAATTATAAGGCGCGGGGACGAATGCTTGCTCATTAATCTTTTTTCATGATTGCGATGGTACGGTTATCCTGGCTCAGATAGCGGTTTGCCGCGTCCCTGATTTCCAGAGGGGTAATACTTTCGATATTTTTTTCATAGTTCACAATATAGCGCCAGTCGCCCAGCAGCGTCTCGTAATAGGAAAGGATGCCGGCAAGCCCTTCGTTGGAATTCTGGCGGCGAATAAAATCGGCTTGCAGTTGGTTCTTTACTTTGCGGAGTTCCACGTCCGTTACAGGAGTCTTCTTCAGATCGTCGATCATGCTGTCGATGGCCCCGGCGAGTTTATCTATCTTATGGGGACTGCGAACCGTGGCAAAAATGGCAAACAGGTTCGGATATCTTGACCCCGGCAAGCCATTGACGGCGCTGACGCTTTCCGCAATTCCCTGGGTTTCGACCAGGGTTTTATAGAAGCGCGAAGTCCGACCCCGGGAAAGAATCGCCTCGATCAGATCGAATCGGTAGTCATCCGGGGAGGGAAGGGCAGGCTTGTGGTAGCCGATCGCAAGTTGCTCATTGGCGTCAAAACGGACGGTAATCCGTTTTTCTCCCGTTTGCGGCGGTTCCTTAGTTTCATGACGAGCAGGGGAGGGGCGCATGGGAATACGGCCAAAATAGTTCTCGATCAAGCGGCGGATCTTTGCCGTCTCGACATCTCCCACCACGGTGATAACCATATTCTGGGGGGCATGGGTCCATAAAAAAAACTGTTCCATGTCCGTCATGGATAGAAAGGAAATATCATTCGCCCAGCCGATAATGGGCCGCCGATAGGGATGGACCATAAAGGCGGCGGCGGCAAACTTTTCATACAATTGTCCATCCGGGTCTGAATCGGTTCGTTGTCGTCTCTCCTCCATGACGACATCGCGCTCCTGGTAAAATTCTCGTAAAACAGGGTTGCTCATGCGGTCCGATTCGATCCGCGCCCAAAGTTCGGCTTTGTTTGCGGGCAGGCTGACGTGATAGGTGATCATGTCCTGTCCCGTTGAAGCGTTGATATGAACAGCCCCATTTTCGTTATAGATCCGGTCGATTTCATTTGATTTATATAACGGTCGATGGCTTTTCTGCAATGCGGACAGACGTTCTTTAAGCTTTTCGACTTGGTCCTTGTTTGCCTTATCTCCCTTTGCCCTTTCCTGGTCCAGGAGGTCTCCGGTTTTACTGATTTCGGAAAGAACTTCCCGCTCCTTGCGGTAATTAGTCGCACCAATGGTTTTTGTACCCTTGAACATCATGTGCTCCAGGAGATGGGCAAGGCCTGTCTTGCCTTCGATTTCATCCACCGCCCCGGCTTTAACGCGGATATAGAAGGAAACGGTCGGGCTGATATGTCTTTCCAGGATGAGAACACGGATGCCGTTTTTCAATGTGAACGACCGGACACGCTTATCCAGGTCCGTCCCATTCTGGGCGAAGGAAACTGTCGCTCCAAAAAAGATCAGGAGGAGAAGAATCAAGGTGAGAAAAGAGAGACGAATTATAATTATTGGTCTATTTTTAAGCTTTGCCATCGTCTTTAAGGACCGCATGTATGCGACATGCGGGATATATCAATCCGGTTAGACCCAGCAGGATCATGAAGGAAGCAGAAAAGAAAAGCATGATAAATTCTAGTGGGTTTTTGAGAAGGTAGGCGCTAAGGAGGGTGTTTATGCCCAGCAATAGCAAGAGAAGAGAAGCTCCTCCGATCACAAGGAGCTTCAACCACCATAACCACGAGACCGCAAGCTGTTCCCTATCCATGCTTACTCTTACAATTTTAAAGGGACTTAATCAAGAGGCATTCGCAAAAAGTCAGCAGGCGAGCAAGGAGATTCTCCGCGTGCTCAGATATCTGACGCCGGTGATGCCCTGCGGTTGGCCAGGATCTTTAGGAACACAACGGAATTATGGCTCAACGGCCAACATGACCACGACTTGTGGCAGATTGACCCTTGGCTGAATTACAAGAAGTTACAAATACCCTTGATCTTCGGAAGAATCAATCTCCCAAATATACATGTTTCGATCGGAACTCGGCGATATGAAATAAAATTTCCTTTGTCGCTTTGTATTTGACTTCGACGATTAGCTGCCATGCCCGACAATGCCCCTTGTTTTTAATTCTTCTCGAATGTGTAGATGATCTTCCAGTCGTCCTTCATGTCTACAACCGTCCAGCCTTTCGCTTGTGCCTCATCGAGCGCCTTGTCGAGGCGACCGAAGGAGGACGTACGATCGTAGGCCCACTCGCGCTCTGCGTCGGTGTGGTGGACGAGGAGCGCGAGACGCGCGCCACTGCCGGCGGTCGTCCACTGGAGCATTTGCAGGTCGCCGTCGGAGTTGCCGAATGCTGCGATCGGACGGCGGCCGATGTATTGGTTGATGCCGATCGGTTTGCCCTCATTGTCATCAATAAAGTTGAACTCCGGCAATTGTACTAGCACGGGTTTACCGTTGCGCAACTCGAACTTCGTCTTGAAGCTGCTGCCGACGACCTGCTCGGGGGGGAAACCATAGACCTTTTCCGTCCACGGGCGCATGAATTCTACCGAGCCGCCGGACACGATGTAGGTCTTGAAACCATTGGTACGTAGGTAGGCGAGCAGTTCGAGCATAGGCTGATAGACCATTTCCGTGTAGGGCCGCCCGGTCTTCGGATGCCTCGCTGTAACCAACCAGTCCTTGACGATTTGTGCGAACTCTTCCGTGGTGTAACCGGCGTGCGTAGCCATAATGAGTTCGACCAAGGCATGTTGGCCGCCAACGGAAACTGCCTTCATGTCGCCTTCCAGCATGGCCTTGAACGGCTGTTTCTTCTTCCATTCGGGGTGCTGCGGCGCGAGCGCTCTGACGCGGTCGCGCATGAAGGCCATCTGGAAATACATCG
This sequence comes from Syntrophus sp. (in: bacteria), assembly GCA_003451635.1. Taxonomy (GTDB): domain Bacteria; phylum Desulfobacterota; class Syntrophia; order Syntrophales; family UBA8958; genus UBA8958. The sequence goes on from DMAT01000001.1 coordinate 6,165, forward strand.
GCTGCTCGGACCACAGCGTGCCGTCATTGTCGAAGGTGGCGATACGCTCGGCAGGCGGTACAAAGTTCGGCGAGCCCTCCCTGGTCACTTGTTCGACGAACGTGACAATGGCTTTCTTCTGTACGGTGTCATTCCAGGATGGCAAGGGTTCGGCGGCGGAGGCTGCGTTCGCAAGCAGTAACAAAGCAAGCAGGCTCTTCACAACTATAGATTTCATAATTTTCATAATTCCCTCCTGTTTAAAAGAATAATTCCTTGCCTATGGTGTTGGTGGATAAAGCGTCTTCAGTTTGTTCACCATATCGGATCTCAGTTTTTTGACAAGCACCGCATTGTAAGAGCCATTCGGCATCGCCTTCCAGGATGGATCTTTCGTTGGATTTGGATTCAGATCAGTTTTAATGATCTGCTCTGCCGCGACGGCATAAGAACGCGATTTCGCAGCAGGCGTTCCGTCTTTGACCGCCGGATCAACGTTCGTCGTAACGATTGAAATTGTATAGTCATTGTTAAGGATGATCTCGAACATGCGGAACTGCTGAGGGAAATCCCGTAACGATGAAGTCTCAACCTGCCAGAAACCGTTTTCAGGATCGGCGGTATCGGGAAATGCCTTGACGGTATTCAGATGACGGTGTCCCGCAATCCACATGATGAGATTCGGATATTCATGAAGTTTGGCAATCAGGTTCGCCTCGGTTTTATAAGCGACGGCGTTACTCCAAGCGACAAGCGATTTTGCTGACGAACTGGGTGGTTCACTAACTTCGACGCCTATCGGTACGTGTGCGGCGATGATCATGAGCTGACCAGCAGCCTGACCATTATCAAGCTCCTTTACAAGCCATTCATAACGTTCTCTGTCAAGGGAGCCATGCCCATAGCCGTGAACATCGGCATCGTCGTCCCTTTGAGTATCGTCGAGTACGATAACCTTGATCGGTATAATCGGCTTAGGCTGAAAACTGTAAGAGGCAAAGCCTTTTGTGGCGTCGATCAAGTTGAAACCGTGACCGACCGGATTTGAAGATGTGGTAAAAAATTCGTTCATCCAGTCTGTTCTCAAAAGTGAACGGCGGTTCGGATCGGCTGCGACCTTCGGAGGGCTGCTGAAGTTTTTGACAGGGCCTGCATATTTGATGTCACCGTAAGGAGTCGAACCATCGAGCACACCCATATAGAAATCGCGCTTACTTATGCCGTGAGGGTCGCCGAGGATATCCCCCATAGCGATGACCGTGTCGCTAATGTTGGCATTTCGAAGGTAATCGCTCACAGGGTATGTGCCTAGCCAGAAATGATCGTGGTTACCCATAGTCTGATACCAGGGGATCGCCTTATCGAGGCCTGCCGCTTGGTAAGGTTTCTGATAATCGATAGTACCGGCTCCGAGATGCGCACCGGAACTTGGGGTGATGACCTTGCCGTCAAGGACATCGATATACCACCTTAGTTCGTTGTATTGAGTGCTGTTGCATGTATCTCCAAGAGAGATGCCGAAGTCAATGGGATTCTTTTTGTGCAGGGCGTTTATCGTCTGGACGGCGGCGTCGAGAACATGAGTTGTATAAAGCATAACCGGCGAATATGCCGAAGTAACAAAGGGATATTTCGATTGTTGAAGATAGATCGCTTGAGAAGGAGATTCTTTGTCGGCGATATGGATGTCGGTTATGGTAAAAAAAGTCAACAGTTTTGCTTTTTTAGTAGCCGATGCACCGGTATAACCAGCGGGCATGATATCGGTCCTTGTTTCGGAAGGAAGACCTGAGCCATACTTCCATGTGCCATAGCCGTTTGGCTTGAATTTTGAGATCTCCTCAAGACGAATCTTCGAACCCGATGGTATTGAGTCAGGCACAACCGCCTTCTGGAGTGTTGTAAAAACATCTGAAGCAATCGCGTATCCTTCGGGCTGACTTTGCTGTCTGGCGTAGCTTTTTGAGTATCCAGATAAATAGAAAACGAGCACGCATATTAAAAGGACTAAACAGCAATTTTTATATCTGTGTGATGGTTTCATGAAATTCCTCCCTATTCAACGAATTGATATTTCTTATACTTCATTCATCATCAAATGAGAATTACATGTTGCGGCTTTCCGATCGAACAGTTGTATGGAAGTTGAAAAGCAGGCATGCTACATTATAGGAAGTTGCGGATCCGCTCCAAAAGGGAGAAAATGGCTTTCAGGTGTATGCCCTTTCGAATAAGCGTTATTCTGTAACGAACTTGCAGAATCACGCTTATTTGATGTCAGTAAGGATGCCCTTAGAAGGGTTCTCTTCAGTGGGTACAGCTATGCTCGCTATGCTGAAAGACTTTTTCCAAGAGGCAATACGTTTCGATTTATCAACTATTTCACATCAACTGTCTCGTTGATATCCAGGAAAGTTAAGACGATCTTGGCGAATTCTGTAGGCGCCTCAAAAATCAAATGATGTGTCGCCTTTTTGAATTGAACAAGCCATGCCCCCGGAATAGAAGAAGCTATTGACTTTGAACTTTCAACTCCCACCACGGTATCCGAAGTTCCAACTATGAGCATAACCTGATTGGCGATGCTGGGCAGTTTATCCAATGGGGTCTTCCAATGAGTTGTGGCTTCAATTTGTCGCAGAATGATTGGGTCATCAGGCGCTTTACCCTTCAAGATTTTGGCGACGTTGCTTCCATCTGTTGAGGTTGCGTAGATTACTGCTTTATTCAATCGTTGCGGATACTCCAGCAATAATTCTTGGGTGATAGTGCTCCCCATTGAATACCCAAGAACATTTGCCTTTTTTACTCCAAGGACAGTAAGAAGGCCGATGACATCATCTGCAAATAATTTATAGGTGAACGTCACATCATTGGCTGTAGTATATCCCATGCCCCGATTGTCCAGTATGATCAGTTGATATTTCTTTGAAAGTGCTTCGATGACCTCTCGAGGCCAATGATCCATTGTACCACCCAAACCCATGATCAGGACAAGTGGTTCTCCCGAGCCGATCAATTTGTAGCCTATTTCTATTCCATTCACTTGGACTTGGTAGATGATCTTACCTTGTTTATCAAATCCAATTTTCTTGCCTGCTGGCTGTATGCCTTGGCCCATCGCACTGGAGACATAAATAACCAGCACAATAAATAGTGAAATAAATAGGTAAGCGGCTTTTTTCATTATGCGTTTTTCTCCCCCTTGATATGTCGAACAAATAATCATAGAATTCTCGGATGACTCACACATCATTTCAACCATGTATTCGCTGGTCATACTGCTTCACAAAGTAGCTCACCAATATCATGATTGCGGAGAAAACAACATCCCTGATTTATGCTTTAAAATCATTCATTTTCTTCGAGGACTACGGTTTGTGCAGTAGAGCAACTCACTTTTTACATCGTCTGAAAATGGATTGTCAAAACTTCGCATCTTTCGACCAAGATTCAATAAACTGTCAGTAACTTTTTTTTCTCGACTTGTATTTGAAGGGATTGACTGCAATTCATAAAATAATGACCTGTACTGGACATTGACGTCATCTACCTATAGTTCAGCGGTGGGCAGCTGTCAGAATTGCTGGTCATCATTCGAACTATAGTGCCTGCGCTTACTATTGAGCAAAGAATCGGCTTAACCTATCCATTGGTTTGAAAATTGTCTCCTGCTTTTCCTTTATACCGGAAGTTATCGTAGCAGTGTTTTGTAGTTCTGCATCTTCACCTGCATTTCGGGGCTCAATTGTTTCACCAGTTCTGCATTGTATGAACCAGTAGGCATCGGCTTTATGGTTGGATCATTCGTCGGATTATTTTTAGTTGTAAGATCCCAAGTCCCGACGATCTGCGTTGCCGCGATGGCATATTTACGTGATGTCGCAGCAGGCGTTCCTGCTTTGACTGCCGGATCAACATCGGTCGTCACGATGGAAATGGAATAGTCGCTGTTGAGGTAAATCTCAAAAGTCCTGAACTGCTGAGGGAAATCCCTTAGCGATGGCGTTTCAATCTGCCAGAAGCCTTTTTCAGGAGCGTTGACCGGATCAGGCGATATAAATGCTTTAACGGTATTTAAATGACGATGCCCCGAGATCCACATGAGCAGATTCGGGTGACTTTGAAGCTCAGTGATCAGATCTGGGAGGGTTACGGCATTTTGCGGATCGGTCCACCAACCCATTTCGGAATTAGGCGCCGTAACTTCGACGCCGATGGGGACGTGCGCGGCGATGATCATAAGCTGGCCCGCCGCATCGCCATCGGCAAGTTCTTTTTTAAGCCAGGCCCAGCGTGTCTGGTCCAGAAAGCCATGCCCGTGAATGTCGATAGAACCATCATCTTCCTTTTGGGTATTGTCGAGGACAATCACCTTGATCGGGATATTCGACTTCGGCGCGAAGCTATAACACGCAAAGCCATTGTTGGCGTTGGTCAAGTTGAAACCGTGACCGGCAGGATGAGAAGACGTATTAAAAAATTCGTTCATCCACTCCGTTCTCAAAAGTGAACGGCGGTTCGGATCGGCCGCAACCTTTGGCGGGCTGCTGAAATTTCCGACAGGTCCTGCGTATTTGATGTCACCGTAGGGAGTCGAGCCATCGAGTACGCCCATATAGTAATCACGGCTGTTAATTTTTCTAAGGTCACTGAAGACGTCTCCCGTGGCGAAGACTTCGTCAGTTATGTAGGATTGCCGAAGGTCCTTTCGAAGACTATGGTCCACCGGGATTGAACCCATCCAGAAATGATCGTGGTTGCCGAGAGTCTGATACCAGGGGATTGTCTTATCCAGCCCTGCCGCCTTATATGGTTTCTGGTAATCAATGGTGTCTGCTCCCAGATTGGCGCCTGAGCTTGGCGTAATGACTTTGCCATCCAGGACATCAATATACCATCGAAGCTCGTTGTACTGAGTGGTGTTGCAGGTATCGCCAAGAGAGAGGCCAAAATCAAACGGATTCGCTTTGTTGTCTTTGTTGTGAAGGGCGTTTACCGTCTGGACGGCTGCATCGAGAACGTGCGTTGTATAAAGCATAATCCCTGAATACAGAGAGGCCCCAACCGGCAATGAGGGATGCAAGCGTTGAAGATAGATCAACTGGTTAGGAGATTCTTTATCGGTGATATGGATGTCTGAAATGGTAAAGAAATTCAAAAGTTTTGTTTTTTTAGTGACGGTGGAACTGCTATAGGTAGTCGACATAATATCGAGCCGCTTATCGTATGGTAGACCTGAGCCATAAGTCCAGTTTCCATAGCCGTATTGACTGTATTTGGAAACCTCACCCAGAGTAATCGCCGTCGAAGGTTTTGAGCCCGGCGTGACCGTCCTCTGGAGCGTCGTGGAAACATTGGAATCGATAGGGTATCCTTCGATCTGACTTTGATTTCTGACGACTGATTTTGAACATCCTGATAAAGAGAAAATCAGCATACCCATTAAAAAGACTAACCAGAACTTCTTGGATTCATAAGCTGGTCTCATAAAACCTCTCCTCTGTTTTCTGGAGTCGTGTATGCACCTACCAGGTTAGCACCATAAGTGATATAGCTGGTAAGGCTCACTTCTTCAATGCCTCTTCCAAAAGCGGGATGACCTGCATCTTTCTTGATAGGACCTTCTCCCTGTAGATGGAATTGTCTACGATCTTGCCTCCGAAGGCCTTCTCGAAGCTTTGGGCTGCATCCGCATTGCCCACGAAGAGAAGGTCGCTAGCTTCTTTCATGACATCTGTCAGCATCATGACTATCATGGCCAGATTCTCTGAATTCTTCAACTTGTTCATTTCTTCCAGAATGGAAGCTCGCTTTGGTGTCAGATCATTCAGGTCCATAACCTCTATTTGGCCCACACCAAACTTGATGCCGCTAAAATTGAACTCCTTGAAGTCGCCCATGAGAATGTCCTTGGCAGATTTGGAGGCAACGTTGCTTTTAATCCTGAGGAGCTCTATACCAAACTTCCTGGGGTCGACGCCCGCGATCTTGGCCAGCTTTTCCACCGCGACCACATCGCGCGGAGAAGTCGTCGGCGACTTGAAAAGAACCGTATCAGTAAGTATTGCTGACATCATCAGTCCGGCCATCTCCCTGCTGATGGGAACCTTGTTCTGTTCATAGAGGTTCGCGACAATTCCTCCCGTAGCGCCCACGGGCTCCGTAAGGAAGAAAATGGCCTTACTGCGGACAAAGCCGTCAATCATGTGGTGGTCCACGACCTCAACAACATTCTCGATCTTGAGATTGTCCACAGCCTGATCCATATCGTTGTGATCTACAAGGATTACCTTCTTGCATCGATTTTGACAATCGGTGATCTTCTCTGGATAGGGAATTTTGAAGTAATCCAACACGAACTTGGTCTCATTGTTGAGGTCACCTGCCACGGCGGGGAAGGCTTCTTTCACCCCCATCAGGTTCTTCAGGTTGGCATAGGCAATGGCAGATGTTACAGTATCGACATCCGGCCTCTCGTGCCCAATTATCATCAGTTCGTCGGCCGCGAATGCAGGAACTGTGGATACAATGATTGCAATCGTGATGATGAGGGCGGTGAAACATGTTGTGACGGTGATACCGCCTGATTGAAAGAGGCTTCTGCTTGTCATCTTCCTTTTACCTTTTCTCAGTAACCCAGTCTCCCCAAATCGTATGGTTTAACTCAATTGAACAGGCAAAAGAGCTCTGC
>DMAT01000170.1 GCA_003451635.1 Syntrophus sp. (in: bacteria)
AACGATTTCGTTCAGGACTGGCAGAGTAAAATGTTTGAGGCGCTGTTGAACGGTCTCAATGCGGCGACAAGTTCATCCCAGAAATCGACATCGCTTTATGCATAGATTGGCGGGCTTCATGCCGACCAAGGACGTTGATTCCCATGTTGTGTTTACGGGCATTCCGGGAATGTAGGGTTCGAAACAGATTATTGAACAACAGTATCATAAAGGGGCGGCCAAACGGTCGCCCCTTTATGTCGTACCCGGCATGGTGGACACCAGGGAATATAGGTATGGATACCGCCCCCCGGCAGGATCGGGGGGCGGTTCGGACTATTCATAGATGCCAGATATCAGTATATTATTTGCCGGGTTCCGCGTGAATCTTATAGGCGGCGATAACGCTCTCTCTGCCCACCATACTACCTGAAGATGTCACCAGGGCCATGACAATCTCGTCCTGACCGTCATTATCGATATCCTTGATCTGGTAGTCAGCCACATAGCCGCCCATCTTCCGGGTTCGCCAGCTTTCCGATAGTCCCATTGAGTCCCAGCTTAGATTGTAGAACTCGCTGGATGTGAAGATCTTGACGTTTTTGAGAATCCGGCTGGCCGTCAGATTCTTGAGGACAAGCAGTTGCCGCTTCCCGTCCTTGTTCATGTCATATGCCAGAATTCTCGAATTCAGGTAGGTATTATAAAAGGTGACGTCATTTCCAACCATATCCTCCCCATAGGACTCTATGTAACTGTTTGTCCCGCCGAATACATCGTCGCTCCTGTAGAGAAATTCCTTGCTCCCCAGCATGGACTGGACAGCATTAAGGGACTTGTCAGTTTCCTGGTAGATACACAGATAATCATATTCACTGAAGGAGATTATCTTTTCCGGACCATCTCCCAGGTTATCCAGGGTAAGGCCGTAGATGGAGAGCCCGCGTGGGATTCTCAGTTGCTTACCCTCCTGATATTTGCCGCCGCTCCAGACCATGTCGTGAATAAGTGTTTCAAATGGCCGCCCTACGCCTATCTTTTGTCCCAAAACCCGAATTCCCCCGGGCTTGCTATCGATTACCCGGAAAAGCCAGGGGAGATTATCGGCAATTTTTACAAACTTTCCGTCCTTCCACTCGAGGATAAAGGAATCGACGGTGTTGAACACACTGTTCGGCCCCCGCTTTGATACCACATTGGAAACGATGATCTCCTTGACGCCATTGTTGTTGAGATCGGCGATATCTACGCCGACGAAGTTGTTGTATTTGCCGTAGCTGATCTTTTGCAGGAGCAGGCAATCATTTCCCTTTCTCTGATAGATGTAGACGCTGTTCTCGTCAATAACCACGATTTCGTTCAAACCGTCGCCGTTTACATCCCCGACATCGAGTCCTTTGTAGTTCGTCGGGTGTTTCTGGCTCATCCAGAAGCTCTTTTTGTCCCGTGGTTGGCCGCCGGTCAAGAAATCCGGATTGATGGACCCGGTGAAGGTTGCCTTCTTACCTGTACGCATGCCGGCAATAATGAGATCTTCCCGGCCTTTTTGCGGCTCAGAAGAACCGGAAGTGGACATCTGGGGGAGGGCAGGCGTTTTGGCCGCCGTTGGGGCGGCGACGGCAGGTGCGACAGGTACGGCTGTCCCCAGGATGTGCTGATCGATCCGTACGGCGAAGTCGCTGATTTTTACAATGACATCATCCATCCCCTGGGACTGGGTCGAGATGCTGACTGCCTGTTTATAAGCCGCGACATCCACCAGTTTTGCATCGATACTGACACTGTTGCCGATCTTGGTAATACTCCCCGAGACAACATAATCGACATTCATCTTCTTTCCCAGGGCGTAGATGTCGGCGATGGTCATCTCTTTTACCTTTACGGCTTTCATGGCGTCGAGAACCTTATCCTTGCTGATAACCTCGATCTTGTCGATGGAGGCGATCCGGGACGAGAGCATGTCAACAATGCCCTGCTGCACGTAATCTATGTTATCGGCGCTGTTGAGGGCAAAGGGAAGGACGGCGACGCTTTTATTGTCCTTCGCCCACAGGGGTACTGTTGTCAAGAGCATGAAGAGGAGCGTTATCAGCAGTCTTGATCCATATTTTAGAAATTGATTCATTTTTCTCACCTGTCCTTAAATGTTTTTTTTTGATTGCGCCGCATCAAAACAATAGCTATTCGCTCACACGACGTCTTTTATTATTCAAAACGGTAACATTTCTAATATTGGATACGTATCAGTGTCCGAATCCTTTTCATGCCCATGGCAATTCGTAACTTCTTGATCGGACATTACCGGGCTACCGGGCCGACGGCAATATCCATCAACGTCATGATTTGCGGTTGCATATTTAACATTTGACATTTCCCCCCTTCATCTTCGATCACTTTTTTGACATTTAACAAGAGACGTAACCCCATACTACTCATATAGGATAGCATGTGCATATCGAAATGCAGGACTCTCGTTCTATGATTAAGAAGCGGCTCCAGTTTGCGTTGACATGAATCATAGGTTCTATTATCTAAACTGCCATTGAGGATTACGACATATGATCCCTCTCCTTTTGTTATAATTTGCATATCAAGACCCATTTTCGATGCTCCTTTTCCTTCACGATCCCGATGAATCATCTGCAAGATGTGATTTTACGATGATTATCTGTCAAAGCGTCATCCTGTTATCCTACGGATTAATTCGGTCTCTGTTTAACTTCGTATTTTTTTGTTTTTTTTGCTTTATATACTTCTAAATAGTCAGTGTGTTTATTCATCATTTCAACTATTTCGTCTTCCTGGCCTTTGTTGATGATGTTTGCGACGGACGCCTGTTTGACTAATATCAGCGCTCGCTCATCCATGACAGTCCGGAACAATTCCGGCGTTATCCCGTTTTCGTCCAGAAACTCGGGCAACGGTTTACATCTGGTTTGCTCTTTGATTATGTCCACCGATTTTCCCGTTAGTTGCGAAAGGACATTAATCTCTTGGGCATGCAAGAGGAGCTTCACGCCAAAAGGTATGGGCGGCGGCATTGATGGCCAGTGGGGTGATGCGGAAGATTCATGAATGATGCCTGCCGATTCCATTTGCGGCGAGAGGGAAAAGGCCATACCTGTGGCAATGATGCTGATGGCAATAACGGCGGCAGCCAGTAGCAAGTAGCTTCTATTTGTATCTTTTTTATCCATGGCGAATCTCCTTTATTCTGTAGTTTTAAGTCATACTAACAGATTGATATGGATGAATTATGGATAATGAATGGAAATATTGTGTTGATATTTAGGGGAGAAGGAAGGGTTAATGCATTATGTCTGCTCAAATAGTGTTGTAAAAATAAGCGATTGGCCATAGAATTATAATTGCCTGTCGCAAAACCGTGCAAGGGGTTACTCATGGCGTAACGCCTCAATCGGATCCAGCCGGGCGGCTTTGATCGCCGGGAAATAGCCGAAAACCACACCCACCGCCGCCGAGAACAGGAAGGCGATGAGCACAATGCCGGCGTTGAAGATGAAAGGAACGCGCAACACGGCGGCAAGCCAGACGGATGAGATAAGAGCCAGCAGAATGCCGGTCAGACCGCCGAGTGAAGAAAGAACCACCGCCTCCACCAGGAATTGCATGAGCACTTCCCGCTCGAGAGCGCCAATGGCAAGCCGGATGCCGATCTCCCGGGTCCGTTCGGTGACCGATACCAGCATGATGTTCATAATGCCGATCCCGCCGACGAGAAGGCTGACGGCGGCCACGGCGGTCAGCAAAGCCGTGAGCAGTTGTGTGGTTCCCGTGAGCATTTGGGCGATCTCCTTCATATCCATGACATTGAAGTTATTCTCATCGCTCGGCGACAGGTGGCGCCGTTCCCGAAGCAGTCGCTCGATATCCTGCCGGACCTTGTCAGTTAATGCGCCCTGATGGACCGAGACCTGAATGAGAGCGACGTCCTGATTGCCGGTGATACGCCTTTGCAAGGTTAGCAACGGGATCACCACGATATCGTCCTGGTCCGTACCCATCGTGCTCTGACCTTTACCATCCAAAAGGCCGATTACTTCGCAGGAGAGCTTTTGCAGGCGTATCCTTTCCTCCAGGGGGTCTTGCCCACCGAAGAGTTTCCTGCGCACCGTCTCACCGATGACACAGACCGCTGCCCCGCTCCGCAGCTCGCTGTCGGTGAATTGACGGCCCGCCCCGATGGATCTGTTCGTTACCCGAAAGTATTGATTATCGCTTCCCGTCACCATGGTTGACCAGTTTTGATTGCCGAAGATGGCCTTGACGGACTGGGATGAGACCGGGGCTACGGCAGTAACGGAGCTGATATCACTGGCAATTGCCTCGGCGTCCTTGACTTTGAACGGAACGGTTCCGGAAGCCTGGCCCGGTCCCAGTCTCTTTCCCGGGCTCACCATCAACAGATTGCTGCCCATGCTGGCGATCTGTTCTCTGACCTGGGCGGTGGCGCCCCCGCCGATAGTTACCATCGTGATGACAGCGCCTACGCCGATGACTATCCCCAAGGTAGTCAGAAATGAACGCAAAACATTGCGTCTGATTTCCCGCAGGGACAGCAGGATCGCGTTCCACAGCATTATCGGTCCCTCCCGTTTTGTTCATCCGACGCAATAAGGCCATCCAGAAAATGGATGATGCGCTTCGCATAGGCGGCCATATCCGGTTCGTGGGTGACCATGATGATGGTTATGCCGCGATTGTAGTTCAAGGAAGCGAGTAATTCCATAATCTCCCGGCTCCGCGCCGTATCCAGATTGCCCGTCGGCTCATCCGCCAGAAGTACCGCCGGCCCGGTGACGATGGCCCGGGCGATGGC
>DMAT01000367.1 GCA_003451635.1 Syntrophus sp. (in: bacteria)
GGATAAATCGGGGCTAACAGTCCGTAGATGATATGCGCGACGACTTTTGCCACGTTATGGTCCGTGCCCCAGTTATGTTTCACTTCTATCAATCCAATAATCTGGTCTTCGATGCTGGTGTGCCACGGCGATTATGAAAATATGATTTTTTTCAACTGAATAGAGGAGTTTGTACGGAAACTTATGAAGAATGCATTTCCTGACATCACCCAATTCAACCGACCATGCTTCGGGATATTCTGAAATCCTCTTAGCGGCCTTTCGGACTTCATCCCGGGACCGTTTACCAAGCCCTTGATATTCGACCTCATAATACTGGGTAGCATCATCGAGCTCTTGCCCGGCGTATGTGGACTTATATATCTTAAAAGTCTATTGTATTAGGCAGGTTACAGTGTCAAGAAAATTGATATTTGGATAATCTTCTCCCTTTTCTCAAAAGTCGCCCGGGGGGATATGGAAGAGTCCGGCGATTACGCCGTCAAAATAGTCCGGAAGGTAGCGGTCCCATAGCTTCACGGGGAGGTCTTGCAACTCCCCCTGGTTTGACAGGGTAAACAGGAAAAGGTAGCGCATCAGATATTCAACATTTTTCGCCAAATGTCCCCGGTACTGCTGTCGGAGGCGTTGGGCGATGGTCCGGTCTTCATGCATGCAGCGACCGATCTCGCTTTCCAGCATCTCCTGGTAGTTGGAGACGATGATTTCCAGATAGACGTCTTCCTCTCCGGAAAGGACAAAATCAGCGTAATTCCGGTCCACCTGCGCCGGAGCTACACCCCGGCTTGCCATGACGGCGTACATACTTGCCGGCAGAGGCCCCCGGATCAGTTCAGCCTTGGGCGGCTCGATCCGGACCACCAGATTGACGGCGTTGTAGAGCCCCTGATGAAGTTCCTCCTCCTCCACCCGGCAATGCTCGATATTATTGAGCGCTGTTAGTATCCGCCCCTGTTCGTCGTCTTCCAGAACCACCTTTACGCCGGCTACGTCATTGATGACCAGGTCGGTCGCCCCTTTGATCTCCCGCTGCTGCTGCAGATCTTCGACAAACCTCTCTTCCGCATCGAGAAATTCACCGAGCATCTCCTCCGGGGATGTAAGCAGATATTCCCGGGGAATACAAAGACGCGCGGCCCGCTCATCAGCCAGGGTTTCGGCGTGTCTTTTGATGGCGTCAAAGATCCAGTCAATGATCCGTCTCGCCCCTTTTTCCGCCAAACGCCGGATGCGCTTGATCCGCCAGGATCCGAGATAATCTTCGCCCTTTTCCTGGCTCTTGAAAAACAGCATGGCCTGGCAGGGCGTTTCACGATAGAATCGTCCGGGATGCTCTTTATAGTTCCCGATCAATCTATCGATGCGGGAGTTGCGGTATGGCGGCCTGCGGACCATGGCGTCTTTTATTTCACCCTTCAGGCTAATCCGCTCCCCCCGCAGGTCTGAGCCATGTAATTCCTGGAAAAGCCTCCCGGCAAAATGATAAAGATACCGAGAAACAAAAAGCTGGTTGAAATGGACCAGACGGGTAATCAGATCACCATCGCCGCTCTGAACATTACCGTACATAGAACGACGTATAAGGCCTTTCAGTTCATTCCGATGCAGGTAACTATTGATGGTGATCATGCCCCTTCCGCCTCAGGTGATTTTCTCCATTTGCATCACCATTTGTATCACTTGTTTATTATTGATAAATTGCGCTACTTGCCGGCTTGCGATACCAAAAGCCCAACTCTGTCCTTCAATTTTCCGGGCGGCAGACTGTTGATGATCAGACGTGCCTCCGCCCTCCCTTCTTTTTCCCGTTTCGTCTGGGCCAATAGAAGGGCCATATGCCCACGAATGACCGCATTCCCAGCATCTAACAAAAGGGCTTCCCGGAGGTAGTACTCGGCGCTTTTGAAGTCATTGATATTGAAATAGTACCAGCCTACCGTATCCTTCTCGTTGGCCCCTTCCCCTTTGTTTTTGAGGATTTCGACCATTTCCTTGGCCTGCAGGGGGGAATTTCTGGTGTCGATAAAATACCAGGCCACTTCGTTTACAATGGGCATGTTCTGCGGCACCATTTTATACGCCCTCAAATATTGCGCTTCCGCTTCCCGGTTCATGCCCGCTTGCTCATAGCGGATAGCCAAATTCATGGCCATATTAACGTCGCCCTGATTAAGGGCCGCTGCCCGGCCATAGCTCTGTGAAGCAGAATTGACATCTCGCTTCAGCAGATACAGATCTCCCAGGACATAATGGAGAAACCAGTCGTTTGGTCTTTTCTTTATGCTTTGTGAAACAAGCTCCACGGCACTATCCAGATGGTCGTTCAATACTAAAGCATTGGCGTATTCCGCTACGGCCTTGGCGTCGCCTTGATGATTCTGGTAGTATTGGCGTGCGATGGCAAGGGAGCCAGCGCGATCTCCTCTGGTCGCCTTGATTCTTGCCAGCTTTGTCTGAATAAAGCCGACATTGGGATATACTGTTATTGCCTTGCGATAGTTCGCCTCTGCCCTATCGACCTGGCCAAGATTGAGATAGGCGTCACCGGCCTGGAGGAGCGCCGCCAGATTATTGGGTTGCATTTGCAGGACCTTCTCATAATGACCGACCGCCTTATCATACTGTCCGCTCCTGGAATAAACATCCCCCAGGACCATTTGCGGTGAAATGCCCTTATCTCCCAGAGTTAAGGCTTTCTGTGCATTTTTTTCCGCCAGGGATATTACCCCGTCCTGAAGATATAATTCGGCCAGGAGAGCATAGGAAGCAGAGGCATCGGGGATATATTGCTTGATTTGATTAAGGGTTTCAATGGCGCCACGACGATCTCCACCAGTCAGATGATACTGCGTTTTTAAGCGCCAAGCCAGAATATTATTGGGATCTTTGGCCAGCATGGTCTCGATGAGGGCTTTTGCCTTTTCTCTCTCTCCCGCCGCAAGGAGGGACTGACCAAGATGGTAGGCAATGATCTGCACATTGGGCAGCGCCGCCAGCGCCTTTTGATAATGGAGTACCGCTTCCGCGAATTTACGACGTGAAAATAGATACCTGCCATAGGTAAATTGCACCTCCGGATTATCGGGATAACGCTGCAAGGCTTCTTTTAAATAGCTTGTCGCCCGGATTTCATCGGCGGCAGCATAATAATATTTTGCGAGACTGAGCAATCCTTCCGCATCTACCCCCCCTTGATCGATAGATTTTATTAATTTCGCGGAGTTTTTTCGATCACCCTTCCGTAAATAGATATCGGCCAAATAGACGATCTGTTTTGCCGATGCCCTCCCCGTGGATTTTGAAAATGCCTCAAGGGCCTTCTGTAAAGCCAAATCCAGGTTGCCCTGCCCCAAGGCCACTTCGGATTCCAGCATTAAACCGTCGCTCAGGTAATCGGGCATTTTCGTCATAATCGAAGCCGTTTCCGCGGCCGCTTCGTAATCTCCCATCACGACGTAGATTTCGCCCAGTTTCTGCTGCGCCTCGATATAGTTATTCTTTAGCCTCGTGGCGTCTTTCAGGTGATCATAAGCCCCTTTGATATTTCCCAGTCTCAGATAAACCGTCCCGGCCAGAAAATTGGCTTCCGGTGAAACATCCTTCTGCAGGAGATTCAATATTTGAACCTTGGCTTCGTCAATCCTACCTTCATCAATCATCTTCTTTATTTTGGCAAGGGTAGCCTGCCTTTCCATATCGCTGATCTTGGAAATCCGGGCGCCCTCTTTGTCAATTTGACCGGGGGCTTTTGCCCCTCCCGAAGTAAAGTAATTCATGA
>DMAT01000439.1 GCA_003451635.1 Syntrophus sp. (in: bacteria)
GTTCCTTCGCCTTGCGGTTTGGTTGTGAAGAACGGATCAAAGATCCGCTCCTTGACCTCCGGGGATATTCCGCACCCGGAATCGGCCACCCTCAAACACAAAAACCTGCCCGGTTTTATATCCCCATGGAGACGGGAAAAGTTTTCATCAAGATCCATATCATCCAGGCTTATTGTGAGAATACCGTCTTTGCCACCCATGGCATGGCCGGCGTTTGTGCATAGATTCATTATTATCTGGTGCATCTGGATGGAATCACCAATAATTGAGGCATCACTCCTGATTTCCTCCCTAATCTTGATCGTGGCGGGAAGGGAAGAGCGCAGCAATTTCAGGGCCTCCTCGATGATATACTTCGGCACAATCGGCTTGTGTTCCTGTTCCGACGAACGGCTGAAGGTCATTATCTGGTTGATGAGATCACGGGCGCGGCCGGCGGCTTTGAGGATTTCCTCCAGAAAGCCTATGGATTTAATTCTGTTACCCAAGGAGAGGATGGTCAATTCCGTATACCCGAAAATGGCCCCAAGAATGTTGTTGAAATCGTGGGCGATACCGCCGGCAAGAGTACCGATGGCTTCCATCTTCTGACCCTGCCGCATTTGCGCTTCCATACGCAATTCATTGGTAATATCGCGACCTATCTCCAGGAAGCAACTGAGCGCTCCCTTCTCGTCCCGCACCGGCGTGATCGTCACCTCCATTACATAGTTTGCACCGTTCTTTCTTTTGCCGCTCAGACAGCCGGCCCATATCTTGCCCTCTTCGACGGTTGACCATATTTCTTCTTTTGCGACTTGCTTTTCGCTATCCAGCAACGGCTCCCGGCCAATGAGTTCCTGTGGTTGCTGATCAACAATTCGCGCCATCGCGGGATTGACGTACCGTACTTTTCTGTCGACACCGATAATGACAAAGGCTTCCGCTGCCTGTTCAACGGCCTTATTCAGTGTGCTAAGCGTCTTTTCTATGGGGGTGCTGATGCTCCGGGAAAAGGAAAAAACGGCCAGGATGGTAATCCCCAGGAAGACGCCGCTGATAATAAGAATAAAATTGCGGTTGCTATACGCTAAAGCCATGATTTCATCTTTATCTTGCGTAACCCCGACGCTCCAGCCCGTCATTGCGATGGGGGCAAACCCAGCCACTTTCTTTTTTCCCTGGAACGTATATTCTACTGCCCCTGTTTGCTGCCGGAGCATCTGCTTCGAGATTTCCTCCAGCCCCTCTTCCTTGCTCATATCCGTTCTCAGGATGAATTCCCGGTTGGGATGGGCGATTACAATGCCTCTCGCATCAACTATAAAGGGATAACCCGTCTCTCCTACCTTTATCGAGGAAATCTGGTCGATCAGGAAATCGATCTTCACTACGGCGAGGGCGGCGCCGATAAATTCGCCGTTTTCCCCCAGTATGGGTGCGCAAATACCGATAATGGGCTGACCTGACGCCTTAGACTCAACAGGCGTGCCGATATTTGCCTTACCGGCCCTGGCGGCCCGGAAATAATCACGCTCCCGCAGTTTGATGCCTATTCGCCTTTTATCCAGGGCCTCGGACCGGACATTTCCGTCCCTATCAAGAACGGCCAGACCTTCATAATCCGTCCCTATTTTTTTAAATATGTCACCCAGCTTGGCGTCAATGTCCTTGTAACGTCCTCTTGATACTTCCCTGACGATAACGGGATCCCCAGCCAAAGCGGAAACTATTGCCAGCTCCTTAGTGAGGGTAATCCGGATCATACCAGCCAGACCCTGGGCAATATGAGCGGATTGTTGTTTAGAGATTTCTTCCAGGGTATTATATGAGTTTCTAAAGGTAACCGTTCCTACAATGACCAGGGGAACAAGGACCATTAAAATCCCGCCGATCACAATTTTATACCTTAAGGATAGCGCATTCATAATAATACCACTATTTTTACTATTTTGTGGTTAAGAGTTATTTAGGAACATCGAAGCTCTACCGCAAGTAGCAACTGATCATTATGACCCGTGCGAACATACAGCCCAAAGCGGCTATTAGTATAGTTTCTCTAGCGGGTTATATAGGAACGTGAGCTTTGTCCTGAACGATATCACTTACGGTTCGACAATAGATGATGAAAAGAGATATTGCAACAAATATTATACAGTTGGGATATTCTATATCGCGAATTGCCCCAAATTAAATATTATCAGGGGCAACGGTAACCGAGAGAGGGATGTTCCTAGACGTCCTCCCTTTCGAGAACTTTCTGGCAGTAGCCATGATGCTGACATATTTCCTTCAATGACATGGATACCGTTAAAAATCCTTAAAATCATCATGCATAGGTATAATCTGGTCAGGCCGGATGACCTCCTGTCCCCGGAGCGCCGGCAACCGCTTCAAGCTCTGGGGCAGCGCTGCCGACAGGGCGCCCCGAGTGCCTTTCATAACCGGCCTTGTTTTGCTGCCCTTACCCGGGTCTCCCCTCTTTGCCCCGCCGATGATATCGACAAGTACGGTGACAATATGCTTCATCTGCTGAGCTTGGGCGTTCATCTCCTCGGCGGCGGAGGCAGCTGTCTGTTGAGTTACCTTGTCCATTTCCGTCACGGCCCGGTTGATCTGATCGATTCCCTGAGCCTGCTCCTGTGGCGCCGCAGCAATCTCGCTTACCAGTTCCCCCACCCGGGACGCGCTGACCGCCACCTCCTTGAAGGCGCCATTGGTGCTTGACACCATCTCCGAACCCTCGCGAATGTGTTTGACCGTCCCTTCGATGAGACCGGATGTATTCCTGGCCGCCTCGGCGGCTCGTAAGGCTAGGTTCCGCACTTCCCCCGCGACCACGGCAAATCCCGCCCCCGCCTCTCCCGCCCTGGCCGCTTCGACGGCGGCATTAAGGGCCAGGAGGTTCGTTTGGAAGGCAATTTCATCAATGGTCTTGATAATTTTCGATGTTTCCTCACTGGCCTTTGTGATATCTTCCATCGAACGGGTCAACTGTTCCATCGCCGTATTGGCCTTGCCAACGACCTCGTTGGCCTGCTTCATCAGGCCGTCCGCATGGGAGGCATTGGCGGCATTCTGCTTGGTCATGGAAGACATCTCCTCAAGGGATGAGGCCTGTTCCGAGGCCCCTTCCGCCAAGGACTGGCTCGCCGATGACACCTGGTCCGCCGCATCGTTCATCTGGACAGTGGCCGTCTGGATCGGACGAACAATACTCCGGGCAAAAAACATGACCCCCAGGATGGTGACACCCAAGAAAGCGATACCGATGACAAAGACGAAGTTTCGGATGTCACGGGCGGAGGCGAGAAACTCGCTGAAGTCCTGCGTCACAACTACACTCCAGCCGGTGATCTCAACCGGGCAAATACCGGCGATTTTCTTGACGCCTTTATAAACGTAAGTTTCCACGCCCGCCTGCCTGGCGCTAACTTTTCCGGCAATTACCTCCATCCCTTTCAACGTGTTCATATTCAGAGCGAGGATGATGGCTTTTTCGGGATGGGCAATGACAAGCCCGTTAGCATCGACCATGTAGCCGTAGCCGGTCTTTCCAACTTTGGTGGCATCCACCTTCTCTACCAGATAATCGATCTTCATCAGGAGGTTCATCGTCCCGACAAATTCCCCGCCTGCCGTGACGATGGGAGCGCAAACGGCTGTCACGGGGAATCCCGCGGCTTTTTCCTCCGATGCTGTCGGCGACAACCACTCCCACCGCATCGGTAATAAACAAGGTTTCGTAATCTTTGCCAATATTTTTCATGGCTGCGCCAAGACGGGTCTCCAACCTTCCAACTTCGGCAGTGGCGCTCTTGTCTCTGGCAAGGGCGGAGACCGCCTCAATGATGTTTCCGTCTCCCGACATCTCGGAGGCCATCTTCATCTCCTCCAGAAGGACCATCTGGACCATGCCGGCTAGGTTTTTCGCCATACTCTGGGCTTGCTCCTGCGCCGCCGCTTCCAGGGCATTGGAACTCTTAATGACGGCAAAGATGCCGACCACCAGCAGAGGCACGATAACCGCCACAATCCCCCCCACGACCAGCTTGAAACCCAAAGTCTTCTTTTTCATTGTCTTATTTTCCATCCTCCTTTGGAAACATCTATAAATTAGGCAACAAGAGCAGAACCGCTAACGCAAATCCTTATTGTCCGGATTCGGAAGTCCCCTTGGTGCGGAGAAGTGCTTGTGATGTAAGGCCCCGGCGCCGCCAGTCATGGCAAGCTGCGGCCGGGAGCGCAGCTCCGGTGACGACGAATTAGATCTGTCACCACCGATAAGACCATCGAGTTCATCAACGGCGGATTTCATGCTCTGGGCCTGGGCGTTGAGTTCCTCGGCGGCGCTAGCCGATTCTTCGGCGTTGGCCGCCGTCTGCTGCGTCACCTTGTCCATCTCCGTCACGGCGCTACCGATCCCGGCGACGCCCCTGATCTGCTCCTGAGAGTTGCCATGCACCTGTTTAATCAGATCAAAGGTTCGCTTCCCTACATTGCCCATCTCGTAAAATTCCTGCAAAGATCTGGCAACAATATCAACACCCTCATGGATATGAGTCAAGGTTTCGTTTATCGTGGCATCCGTATCTTTTGCCGCTTGGGCCGATCGCAATGCCAGGTTGCGGACTTCTTCCGCCACGACGGCAAAACCCGACCCGGCATCTCCCGCCCTGGCCGCTTCCACGGCGGCATTTAAGGCCAGGAGGTTGATCTGGAAAGCGATTTCATCCGTTGTCCGGACTAACTTCGAGGCCTTCTCACCCACTGTACCGATACGGTTCATGCAAGTATCGGCTTCCCGCAGGGACTTGTGGCAGGATTTCTGCAGATGGTAGGTTGTCTCTGCGGACTTGAACAACTCGGCGCAATGCTCCAGGGTTTGATTGGTCATGGCCGACAGCTCCGTCAGGGATGACGATGTTTCCGAAATAGCGGAGGCCTGCTCCGAGGCGCCCTGGGCCAGCGACTCGCTTGTCGAGGAAACCTGGGCCGCCGCCACCGCCACCTGTTCCGCCGAATCGTGAACGACGTGAACGGCCTTACCGATGGCATGGGCGATGCTGCGGGAAAAGAAAAAGAAGACGGCAATCGTTCCCGCCAGACAGATGACGCCGATCAGGAAGATAAAATTGCGGAGCCCGCTGGCCGCCGCCAGCACTTCCTCTTTGTTCTGAGTAACACCGACACTCCACCCGGACAAACCGACGGGGGCATAGCCGGCAATTTTTTCAATCCCTTTAAAGGCATAATATTCGGCGCCGCTCTGCTGCGACACCATTTTCGTGGCAAAGTCGCGGACCCCTTCCTGTTCCGTCAGGTTGATATTCAAGATCATGTCCTTGTTCGGATGGGCGATCGCCACCCCCTTGCTGTCCAGGATGAAGGCATAGCCGGTCTGACCGAACTTGATGACCGCCACCCGGCTGGTCAGGAAATCTCCCCGGATCACGAGGGCCACCGTTCCCAAGAAGGCGCCGTCCGTTCCTTGCACGGGGCTGCATACCACTATGGAGTGCTGCCCCGTTGATTTCGATTTTGCAACGCCCACATCGATATTCCCGCTTTTGGCCTGTTGAAAGTAAGGACGGTCGGCAACGGAGATGCCTTTCACTTTTCCCCCGATACTGTCGGCCTGCACCGTACCGCCGGCGTCGGTAAAGATGAGCTGCTCGTAAAGCTGGCCGCCCGTTTTGTGCATCCGCTCCAACAGCTTCGCCACGGCCGCCGTGTCGGCAGGACCCGTCGCGGCCACTTCTACAGCCATACTTTTGGCCAGGTTGATCTGCTCCTGCGTCGCGCCCCGGACAATTTCAGACAGAGACTTTGCCGCCTGCCCCGTATGTTCAAGGGCCGTGGCGGAAAGGGCAGCCGTCGATTTATAAACAGCGTTGACCCCGATTATCAGCAGGGGAATCGCGACTGCCAACACACCCGCGGCAATCAGTTTGAAGCCTAAAGTCATCTTTTTCATTGTTTGTCTCCCTTTGAATCCTTGGTTTAGCAACACATTTGCTTCGCAAGCTAGCGATCCTGATCCAGGGCGCTTCTTATGGCTCGCGCCAGTTGATCATGGTTGAAGGGTTTCTGGAGGAAACCCTGAACATCGTTGAGGCTTTCCCGGACCACAGCATGGTTAGGACTGTAGCCGCTGTTCAGAATGATCTTGACGGCGGGGTCGATGGCCCTGAATTCCTTCACCAGCGTCCCTCCGCTGGTTCCCGGCATCACCATGTCCAGAATCACCAGATCGATCCGGTCCCTGTTCTTGATAAACACCTCTCTTGCCTTAGAGCCGTCGCAAAGAGGAATCACCGTGTATCCCATCATTTCCAGAAGTTCCTGATTGGTATGGACAATGCCTTCCTCGTCATCGACCATAAAGATCGTTTCCTTGCCCCCCATAAGCGTCTCTTCCGGATCACCCTGCTCTCCGTCGCC
>DMAT01000016.1 GCA_003451635.1 Syntrophus sp. (in: bacteria)
CAACACTTACAAGTTGATTAGGGGAAACATCCATATAGTTGATGTCGGAGGGTTCTACGGTGATAAAATCACCGCCCTTGCGGGCAGAGATCATCTCGCCGATAAACCTTCCCTCTTTGTCGAGAGGACGATCCGCCTGGGCAACAATAAAATTTTCCTCTTCGATGGCCGTCATGTAGCGGACTTCATCCAGAACCCGTCCGTCCTCGACAAGGCGATAAGGGGTTTCAATAAAACCGAACTCGTTAACCCTGGCATAGGTACTAAGGGAGACAATCAGGCCGATATTGGGTCCTTCCGGCGTCTCCACGGGACAAATGCGCCCGTAGTGGGTAGGATGGACATCCCGGACTTCAAATCCCGCCCTCTCTCTGGTGAGCCCGCCCGGACCGAGGGCGGAAAGCCTTCGTTTGTGGGTAATCTCTGATAAGGGATTGGTCTGATCCATGAACTGAGACAATTGACTGCTGCCAAAAAACTCGTTTACAACGGCCGAAACCGGCTTGGCGTTGACAAGATCATGGGGCATCATGGTCTCAATATCTTGTAGGCTCATCTTTTCCTTGATGGCCCTTTCCATCCGGACCAAACCGATACGATATTGATTTTCAATCAGTTCCCCCACGGATCTCACCCGCCGGTTGCCAAGATGATCGATATCGTCAACACTGTAATCACCACCGCCGTTCTTCAGCTCAATGAGGTATTTAACCGCCGCCATGATATCTTCTTTTTTCAGGACGGTAACATCAGTGGGGACATCGAGACGGAGTTTATAATTCATCTTGGCGCGGCCAACATCGGACAAATCATAGGTTTCCGGTTCAAAAAAGAGGCTCCGGAAAAAGGTATTGGCCGTCTCAGGTGTAGGCGGATTGCTGGGCCGGAGGCGACGATAGATTTCGATGACGGCATCTTCCACAGCTTCGATCCGGTCAGCCAGGAGGGTATCGCGGATCGAGGCATTGGCTCGCTCCTCATCGAGATGGATGAAACGGGCTTCTTTGATATTCTTGGCCCGCAACAGTTTCAGTCCGTCACGGTCAAGTTCTTCGTTACACCGAAGCAGGACCTCCCCTGTCTCAGGATCCAGGATATCAGAGGAGAGGATCTTGCCGATAACATCGGCTTCATCCATGGCAATGCGGTTGACCCCCAAGTCAGACATCTTCTTCAACAACACCTTGTTGATTTTTCTGCCTTTTTTTACAATAACCTCTCCCGACTTGGGATCCTTTATGTCATCAGCGGCCTTCTCGCCCATGAGCGATCCATCAACAGCCATGAAAAACTCTTCCTCATCGAGAAAAATTGTTTCAATGCTGTAAAAATAATTCAAGATGAATTCTGTTGAATTCCCCATGGCCTTCAGCAGGATCGTGACCGGCATTTTACGTCTGCGGTCGATACGCACAAAAAGAATATCCTTCGAATCGAACTCCAGGTCCAGCCAGGATCCCCGAATGGGGATCACCCGGGCCGAATAGATCAGTTTCCCGCTGGCCAGGGTTTTCCCTTTGTCGTGATCGAAGAAGATACCCGGAGAGCGATGGAGCTGACTGACGATGACCCGTTCCGTTCCATTAACGATAAAGGTCCCGTTTTCGGTCATTAAAGGAATTTCACCGAAATAAATTTCCTGCTCCTTGATATTACTGATCTGCTTCTGACCCGTACCCGGATCGACATCAAAGATAAGCAGCCTCACCACTATCTTCAGTGGGGCTGCATAGCTCATTCCCTTCTGAATGCACTCCTTGACATCGTAGCGAACCCCGCCGATCTTGTAACTAACGAATTCAAGAGAGCATTTCTTGCTGTAGTCGGAAATGGGAAAGACACTCTTAAAGGCCCCCTGAAGACCGAAATTCCCCCGCTTATCAGAAGGTGTATCCATCTGAAGGAATTTTTCATATGATTTGACCTGGATATCGATCAAATTTGGAATATCTACGATCTTCCTTATCCGTCCGAAAATTTTTCGAAACTCGCCCATATTATCCTTTCGGTTTCGCGATCTCAGTAAGCCGTAATTGAGGTTACTACTTAACCTCTACGGTGCCGCCGACTTCTTCAATCTTCTTCTTTATATCCGCCGCCTCATCCTTTGAGACCGCCTCTTTAATTGGCTTAGGCACACCATCGACAAGGTCCTTAGCTTCTTTCAGACCAAGACCCGTAATGGCCCTCACAACCTTGATGACCTGAATTTTCTGGTCGCCAAACCCGGTCAGGATGGCATCGAATTCTATTTTTTCCTCCGCGGGCGCTGCTGCATCACCGCCCGCCGGAGCGGCTGCGGCAACCATCATCGGGGCCGCGGCAGAAACACCAAGCCGCTGCTCCAATTCCTTGACCAACTCAGAAAGATCAAGGACCGTCATTTCTTCAATAAATTTTACCACGTCTTCTTTGGTTATCTGGCTTGCCATCTTCGCTTCTTCCTTCCTGTATTATTATTTATTGTGCTGACTCTTTTTTCATACGGTAGGCGTCTAGAACCTGTACCATGCCTCGGGGCACAGCACTCAATACGCTCACCAAACCTGTCGGAACACCGACGAGTACCGATAACAGCCTTGACAGGAGAACCTCGCGGCTGGGCAGAGTAGCTACGGCATTAACCTGCTCCCTGCTCAACACCTTTCCCGCCAACATGGCCGCCTTGATCTCCAGTTCGGCATTCTTCTTTGCAAACTCCACAAGCACCTTAATCGGTTCCGCTACATCCCTGTCTGTCATAATCAGAGCCAACGGCCCCTTGACATGCTCATTCATGGCGCTAAAATCTGTTCCCTGCGAAGCTATTCGCAGCAGAGTATTCTTGATCACATGAATGTCGGAACCAGACTTACGCAGGGCTACGCGCAAGGCGGTAATACGAGCTACATCCATTCCCGAGTAACCGGCAAGAACCGCAAGTTTAAATTCCTTTAGCTTTTCGTGAAGTTCTGCAATAACCTGTTCTTTTTCCTTTCGATCCAAATCTTCAACCTCCTTTCGTATGTCTATTGTTGCCTGGCTGGCATCCTAGCACCCAACAGGCCCTGCGCAACCGAAAGTTCAAAGACTACAGGTAACAGGAAAAAAAGACGATGATGGCCAATTTTAATCATGGTTTTTCTCTCGTCTCGGCAGGCCCGCTAATACCGTTTAAACACCTGTACCTGCTGTCTCAGACTTAGTTAGCAAACAATTGAGCTATCTACTGCGGACTTTATATATTTCTCACATCTAGGGGATCGACCTTAACCCCCGGACCCATGGTCGAAGAAAGGGAAATGCTCCTCAGGTAGGTTCCCTTGCTTGCGGCCGGCTTCAGCTTGATGATGGTTTCCACAACAGCGGCAATATTCTCCAGAAGTTTATCGGCGCCAAAGGAGACCTTTCCCACCGGGGTATGAACAATGCCGGCCTTCTCGACGCGAAACTCGACTTTTCCCGCCTTGAGTTCCGCCACGGCCTTGGCCACTTCAAAGGTTACCGTCCCCACCTTCGGATTGGGCATGAGACCCCTTGGACCCAGAATCTTTCCCAGTTTTCCGACACTTCCCATCATATCAGGGGTCGCAACCACCCGGTCAAAATCCATCCATCCTCCCTTGATCTTTTCAATCAAGTCGTCCGCTCCGGCAAAATCCGCACCAGCATCAAGGGCTTCTCTCTCTTTGTCCCCCTTAACAAAAGCCAGCACCCGGACCGTCTTGCCCAAACCGTTAGGAAGAACTACGCTGCCCCGAACCATCTGATCAGCATGCTGGGGATTGACGCCTAACCGCAAGGAAATTTCCACCGTCTCATCGAACTTGGCCCTTGTTGCACCGATCAAAAGTTCGATCGCCTCCCTAATCAAATAGCGTTTCCCCGGTTCCACCTTCTCCCTTGCCTCAATAAATGCTTTGCCTCTATTTGTCATGATCAAACCTCAAACAACGTGAGTTTATCCCTCGATTGTAATGCCCATGGAACGCGCCGTGCCCTCAATGATCCTTATGGCGCCTTCAATATCCACGGCGTTAAGATCATTGAACTTCTGTTCCGCTATCTCCCTGATCTGTAGGGACGTCACCGTTCCCACTTTCTCTTTATTCGGATTTCCTGATCCCTTGGCAATTTTTGCCGCTTGCTTGATCAGCACTGATGCCGGGGGCGTCTTCGTCACAAACGTGAAGGATCGGTCGGCATAAACGGTGATCACCACCGGTATAACCGTGCCCTCCTGGCTCTGGGTCATGGCATTGTACGCCTTGCAGAACTCCATGA
>DMAT01000414.1 GCA_003451635.1 Syntrophus sp. (in: bacteria)
AGGTTTTTGGCGGCACTCCGGAAACAAACGTTCTGGCAAAGCGTTACATCCTCTGGATCGTCCTTGGCGCTCCCTTCCTGCTGTTTTTAATGATGGCGAATAATCTTTTCCGGGCAGAAGGACAACCAAATCTTTCCATGTATGCAGTTCTCGTCTTTACGCTCTTGGGAGCCGTTCTGGATCCGTTACTCATTTTCGGGTGGTGCGGATTCCCCGCTCTGGGAATCGAGGGCGCTGCCATCGCGGCGGTTATCGGCCAGACTGCTTCCGGTCTTCTTTCCCTGTATTTTTTACTTTTCAAGTCCCCGAAATTTAAACTTTGCCTGGTCGATTTAAAGCCTGATTTCAATATTATCCGATCCATTTTTCAGACCGGCCTTCCCTCCGTGCTCATGAATCTTGTCTTCACACTGGTAATTATAGTTTACAACCATATTCTTGCCCCTTATGGACACCTGGCGCTCGCTACCCTGGGGATCTGTTTTCGTATCAACGGCCTGGTAATGATGATCTTGTTTGGCATCGGTCACGGCGTCATGCCCCTGGTGGGATTCAATCTCGGGGCGCGTCTCTACGAGCGTCTGATCAATACCGTCAAAATTGCGGTCTATTGCTCGTCTCTTTTAGCCGGTATCAGCAGCATCCTGATCATCATTTTTGCCGATTCCATCCTCGGCATTTTCACGAATGACCGGGAATTAATCGCTATTGCCTCCCCGGCGCTGAAGATCTTCGTGTCCCCCTTGATCCTGGCAGGGCCAAGTCTGGTATGGATAAACATGTTCATCGGGCTCGGGAAAGGTTTAACCTCCATGATTCTGCTATTCATCAGAGATGCCCTTTTTCTTATCCCTTTGATGTATTTATTTTCCCTCTGGATGGGCAGGGACGGTGTATGGATGGCGCAACCGGTTTCTGCGACGGCAGCCTTCTTCGTGATTATGATATGGTCTTATAGGGAACTTGAAAATATTCGGGGAAAAAATGGACGAATTGAAAATGCCCCCATGTCGAGCGACGACACAGGGGCATCTCTTTCATAAGGATTATTGCCTATATGGGCTGAACATTGACGGCTGCCGGACCCTTATTCCCCTGCTCGATATCAAAGCTGACCCGCTGTGATTCAAAAAGAGTTTTGAATCCAGATCCCTGGATGGCGCTGAAATGAACAAAGACATCTCCCCCTTCATCATTTTCAATAAATCCCCATCCCTTCTTCTCGTTAAACCACTTAACTTTACCTTCCGCCACAATACTCCCTCCTTTCCCTTCGCTGAAAAATAAAAAACCACAACGGATTAGGAAATAAAATCCATTATGGTTCAACAACACGGCTCAAATATTTCTTCAATCCTGACCTGCTCCACCGGTTTTTTTCATTGAACCGGAACCTAAGGATAATTTGAAATACTATCAATACGAGTTTGCTATCATCTGTTTTTTATAAAATCAAGTATTTTGTTAATTCATTCTCTCTTCATCTGCATACCTTAGTCAAGACGGGGAACCGCATCAAGGAGCGTTCTGGTATAAGGATGCCGGGGGTTCTCAAAGATTTCCTGATTGCTCGCTATTTCGACAATACGTCCCCGATACATGACGGCAATCCTGTCGCTTATGAAGCGTATGACTCCCATGTCATGGGAAACAAATACGTAAGTTAGGTTGAATTCATCCTGAAGATCCTTCATTAAATTCAGGATCTGTGCCTGCACCGACACATCTAGTGCTGAAACCGGTTCATCGGCAATAATAATCTCCGGTCGCAGGGCAATCGCCCTGGCAATCCCTATTCTCTGCCGTTGACCGCCGCTGAATTCATGGGGATAGCGCTGCTCCTGGTCTCTTGATAAACCAACCATCTTCAGAATATTTTCCAGATTGCTATCGATATCTTGAGGTAGGTCGCGGCGATGAATGGTAAATGGTTCCGCAATTATTTCGCCTGCAGTCAGGCGCGGATTAAGAGAGGCATAGGGATCCTGAAAGATGAACTGAGCTTTCCTTCGATAAGATTTCAGTTGTTTTTTGTCATAATTAAAAATATTTTGACCTCTATATCTGATTTCTCCGGCCGTAGGTTTTTCAATATGGGCGATCATTCTTGCCAAGGTGGTTTTACCACAGCCGCTTTCCCCGACAATACCAAGGGTTTCTCCTTCATAAAGGCTCAGGCTTACGTCCTGGACGGCAAGACATTTATCTTGGGAAGAAGCAAAATATCCCCCCTGGAGAGGGAAAGACTTATGCAGTTCATGGACGCTTAACAGTGGTGTGTTCATTTTATTGATATTTCCAGCACCGCACGTATCGTTTGGGATTTCTTTGCTCAATCAAGGCAGGCTCCTCATCCCTGCATATCGGCATCACATCGGAACAACGTTCTTGAAACCGGCATCCCTGCGGAAGTCGGCTGAGATCGGGAACCACCCCGGGAATAATGGGGAGGCGTTTATCACGGCTATAATATCTCTCAATCCGGGGAATAGAATGGAGCAGTCCCTCGGTGTATGGGTGAAGAGGGTGGGCAAATAAGTTCTTTACATCCGAATATTCAACGAACTTTCCTGCATACATTATGGCAACCTGCTGCGCGTTTTCCGCAATGACCCCCAGGTCGTGGGTTATCAGGATCACAGAGGTTCCCATGTCCCTCTTGAGATCATTGATCAATGCTAGTATCTGCGCCTGAATAGTAACATCGAGAGCAGTTGTCGGTTCATCGGCAAGCATCAACCGGGGATGACAAGCCAAGGCCATAGCGATCATGACCCGCTGTCTCATGCCGCCACTGAGCTGATGAGGATAGTCGTTGATTCTTTTCTCGGGCACCTCGATCCCGACCAGACGGAGCATTTCTATGGCCTTATGGTGGGATTCGGTGCGATTGCATCCCTGATGCAGCCTGATTGTCTCACTGATCTGAGCACCGATACGGAAGACAGGATTGAGGGAGGTCATCGGTTCCTGATAAATCATTGAAATTGATTTTCCCCGTACCTTTCGCATCTCCGACTCGGATAGGGAGAGAAGATCTAAGCCATTCATTTTAATCTGGCCGGAGACATATCGCCCGGGAGGCGTGGGAACAAGACGCATTATGGATAAGGACAGGACCGTCTTTCCGCATCCCGATTCACCCACGATACCTAGGGTATCTCCCGCGTGTAATTGAAAGCTGACCTCATCTACGGCTTTCAGTGACCCCTGCTCGGTATCGAACCAGGTCGAAAGGTTATCAACTTCGAGGATCGGAGACATGTTCATGAGTCCTCAGTCAACATCCGACCAATTAGTCAGCAGTTTCACAAACAGACGGACCCCCGCACCTGACGCCCCTTTGGGATTATAAGCCTGATCTTTGGTCAGCCAGGCGGGTCCGGCGATGTCGAGATGAACCCAGGGATAGGGACCGACAAATTTACTGAGGAAGGCGGCAGCGGTAATCGCCCCCCCCGGCCTGCCGGTAGAGTTCTTGTAATCGGCAATATCGCTTTTGACAAGGTCTTGATAGTTTTCCCACAGCGGGAGTTCCCAGAGCAATTCGCCGGTCTGTTCCGACGCCTTTTTGATTTTTGTTTTCAGGTTTTCATCCGTTCCCAACATTCCCATTACATGATCGCCCAGGGCTACGATGCAGGCCCCGGTCAGGGTTGCTATGTCAATAATCGCCGCCGGTTTGAACAGCCCCGCATACGCAAGGGCGTCAGCCAAGATCAACCTCCCCTCCGCGTCTGTATTGATCACTTCTATGGTCTTCCCCGACATAGATTTGAGGATATCTCCCGGCTTGAGGGCCCTTCCTCCGGGGAGGTTTTCCGTAGCCGGTATCAAACCCACGATATTAACCGGCAACTGCAAATCCGCTGCCGCACTGACGGCGCCAATAACGGCAGCTCCTCCCGCCATATCGGTCTTCATCTCATCCATTTTTTCCGCGGGTTTGAGGGAGATACCGCCACTGTCGAAAGTGAGGGCCTTCCCGACAAGAACAACCGGTGGTTGCTCCTTCCCTGCCCCTCGATATTCGATGATGATGAATTTTGGAGGTTCCTCGCTTCCTCTTGCTACCCCCAAAAGGGCATTCATTCCCAGGCGCTTCATATCAGCAGCATCCAGGATAGTTGCTTTTATTTTCTTATGATCCTTGGCAATATTAAGGGCTTCCCGGGCCAAAATCGTGGGAGTCATCTCATTGGCAGGGGCAGAAACCATGTTTCTTGTGAGATAAACAGCCCGGCATATCTTTTCCGCCTTTTCGGCAGCCTTTTTGACAAGGGGAATAATTTTATTGTCATGGATCAGGATACATAGAAGATCAACCTCGCTGATGGTTTCCCGCTCCAGGGTTTTGAAGTCCGTAAACTGATAAAGGCCGAGAATGGTTCCTTCAACATTCGCTTCCGTGGCAATTTCCCATGACAATCCGAGCTCGCCCGCATCCAGGGCCACGGCCAGGGACTTGACTTTCAGCGAACGCGCCGTTTGCCCTGCTTTGGCGCTGGCGCTGCGCATCTTATCAGCAGAAAAATCAGGACGTTTTCCAAGGCCAATCAGAATTACGCGCCGGATGCCGGCAGCGCCTCGGGGATATAGGACAGCAGTCTGGTGAAGTTTGCCTTCGAAGTCTTTCTCCTTCCAGATTTGCCGTATTAAACCGCCGGCTGCCTTGTCAATAGCAGGAACCATTCCCTCGCCGGGCAGCTTACCTTCAAAAAGGAAAATAGCCACGGCCTCACGAGATTTTTTTAAATACAGTAGGTCATTCTCAACTTTTACCTGCAATTCTTCCTCCCTAGTGTGCAATAAAAAAAGGCGGTCAATGATCCCCATAGAGATACCAACCGCCAAAAAATTTCTAATTCACAACCGCTTTTTATTTCGAGGGTTTAAAGAATCCATGGAATCCGTAACCCCTTAGTTGATACTATTCAAGGCCTC